>DATKJJ010000191.1:0-6805 GCA_035543695.1 Gemmatimonadales bacterium
GTTTGAAACCACTCCGCTGGACGACATTGCCGAGGGCCCCTACTTTCTACGCTTCTCTGTAAGTCCAGCGTTCGCTTAGCCGTTCCCCATCGATCCAAGGCATTCCATGGCGACCCAGACCCGCCCCGTCGCACCGCCGCCCGAGCCGCCTGCGTTCAAGCCCTATGTCCCTTCGGCCCAGCAGCCCGCCGAGCTGACCGTTCGCGCGGTAATCCTCGGAGCCATCCTGGGGATCGTGTTCGCCGCCTCGAGCGTCTACCTCGCGCTCAAGATCGGACTCACGGTATCGGCCTCGATCCCGATCGCGGTGCTGGCCGTCGCCTTCTTCCGGACCCTCGGCAAATCCACCATCCTCGAGAACAACATCGTCCAGACCACCGGCTCGGCCGGTGAGTCCATCGCGGCCGGGGTCGTCTTCACGCTCCCGGCCATTTTGTTGATGGGGTACGACCTGACGGTGAGCAAGGTGGCGGTGATCGCGGTGATCGGCGGGCTGCTCGGCGTGCTCATGATGATCCCGCTTCGGCGCGCGCTGATCGTGAAGGAACACGGCAACCTGCCCTACCCCGAAGGCACGGCCTGCGCCGAAGTACTCATCGCGGGAGACAAGGGCGGGTTGCAGGCTCGGCTGCTCTTTCAGGCGTTCGGCCTCGCCTTCGCCTACAAGTTCCTGATGGCGGGTCTGAAGCTGTGGAAGGAGTATCCCGGGCGGGTCTCCACCTTCTATAAGGGCGCTTCCATATCGGCCGAAGTCTCGCCCGAGCTGCTGGGTGTGGGCTACATCATCGGCCCCCGGATCGCCGGGTATCTGTTTGCCGGCGGCTCCCTCGCATACCTGGTGCTGATCCCGGCCATCAAGCTGTTCGGCTCCGGTCTCAATCAGCCCATCTTTGCCGAGACCAAGCTGATCCGCGACATGAGCCCGGGCGAGGTCAGGGCCGAGTTCGTGTTTTACATCGGCGCCGGCGCAGTGGCATCGGCCGGGATTATCGCCCTGCTACGCGCCCTGCCCACCATCGTCTCAGCCTTCCGTTCCGGTTTTCAGGATCTCCGGCGGAGCGTGGGCGAGATCAGCTCCCGGGTGCGCACCGACATCGACCTCCCCATTTGGGTGACGATCGCCGGCTCGGTGGCCCTGGCGCTCCTCCTCACGATCCTCCCTCAGGTCGGTGTGAACCTGCTCGGCGCCGTTCTCATCATCATCTTCGGATTTTTCTTTGTGGTGGTCTCCTCCCGGATCACCGGCGAGATTGGCGTGAGCGCCAACCCGATCTCCGGGATGACCATCGCCGCCCTGATCGGGACCACCACCATCTTCCTCCTCATCGGCTGGACCGGAGTGGACCACCGGGTGGCGGCGCTGTCCATCGCCGGCGTCATCGCCGTGGCTGCGGGGAATGCGGGAGCCACCAGCCAGGACCTCAAGACCGGCTTCCTGGTTGGGGCCACGCCCAAGCGGCAGCAGATCGCCATCATGGTGGGCGCCATCACCTCTGCCCTCGCCATCGGCTGGACCATCACCCTCCTGAACAACACCTACACCAACGTGGTCCCCGAGCAGCACGCCGGGGTCACCCTCCAGGCGTCGCCTCCGGGAGCGGCTGACCGCTCGGTGACCGGGATCGGCGAGCGGATGCGGCACCAGGGTAAGGATTGGGAGGTGGTGCGGGTGAACATCCCGACCCAGGGTGTCCAACCCGGGAAGTACCTGATCGACCCCCAATCTCATCAGGTCGCCTACCTGGTGGATCCGGGTATCGGCGGCCGGGTCCGCGAGATCGACGGCAAGCCGATCACCAAGCTCGACTCGCCTAAAGCCACGATCATGGCCCTGGTGACCGACGGCATCCTGACCCAGCGGCTTCCCTGGGGACTGGTGCTCATCGGGGTGTTCCTGACCTTTGCCATCGAGCTGATGGGGCTCCAATCCCTGCCCATCGCGGTCGGAGTCTATCTCCCGATCTCGACTTCCTGCCCGATGTTCATCGGCGGGGCGGTGCGCTGGCTGGTGGAGCGGAGATCGCGGGGAGCGCGACGATCTTTGATGGAGGTGGAGTCGGGGCCGGGAGTCCTGTTCTCCAGCGGGCTCATCGCCGGCGGCGCCATCGCCGGGGTCACTATCGCCGGCATTGCCGCCCTTCTGGTCTCACGGGCCGAGGCGGCACAGGTTCCCGCGGCCGACTATCTGGCTCACCTGGTGGGTCTGCAGCGGGCACTGGGAGGCTTCGCCAACAGCGATCTCGCCGCGGTTCTGGTGTTCGCCGCCCTGGGCGCGGTGCTATTTCGAGTGGCTCGCCGCTAGATGCCGCCCGGCGCACCCGTCTCACCCGCGATCAGCGCCCGGATAATTCATGCTGCGTTGATGCTCGGTGTGATGTTGTTCTTTGGGGTTGCCTGGTACGTGGGCTCGATGGCGTCCATGCCGATCTCTGCTGTGCCGGACCGGCGCGTGCTCTACCTGGGGCTCTTCTTCATCAGCGCCGTGCTCTTCGGTGCGGCCGTGTATTCTGCGGGGCGGCTCACCAGCTCCACCGCGGGCCTGTCCCAGGATGAATGGTGGCGGGCCAACCTGGGCCGGGCCATCGTGATCTGGGCCCTGACCGAAACACCCACGCTCCTGGGCACGGTGGCCTATCTGCTCACCCATGATTTTCGCACCCTCATTGCCACTTTCACCGGCCTGCTTCTATTCGTGAACTACCGACCCAGCAGGCTGGCCGAGGCATGAGTGCGAGTCGTTAGCCTGTTGCCGGCCGCCACCGAGATGGTGGCGGCCCTGGGAGATCAGAGCTCGCTGGTCGGGATCTCCCACGAGTGTGATTACCCACCCTCGGTCCTCCACCTTCCCCGGGTCACCACCACGCCTATCGATATCCGCGCCCCCGGCGCCGTGATCGATACCGAGGTCCGGCGGTTATATCAGGCAGGACAGCCGGTCATCGCCATAGATGCATCAGTGCTTCAGCAACTGGCGCCCGATCTTATCATCACCCAGGATCTCTGCCAGATCTGTGCAGTCAGCGACGGGCAAGTTCACCGGCTCGCGGCCGGCTTTCAGCCCCAGCCCCAGGTGCTGTCGCTCAGGGCACAGAATCTGGCAGGCGTGTGGGAGGATATTCGCGCGGTCGGAGCAGCCCTGCAGCTGAGTGACGAGGCGGAGGAGCTGGTGCTTGGCCTTCAAAGCCGGCTCCGCCGGCTGGCGGCGGAAGGTTCAGCCCATTCTCCCCGGGTGCTCTGCATCGAGTGGCTCGATCCCCTCTACCTGGCTGGACATTGGGTCCCCGAACTGATTGCCGTGGCTGGCGGGACGGACATCGGAGCCGCTCCGGGCAGCCGCTCAGTCCGCGCCGAATGGGCTGACATTGGACGACTACAACCCGAGTGTGTTCTTATCATGCTCTGCGGCTTCGGCACCGCGCGGAGCCGGGCCGAGCTGGATCAGCTGACTCACCCTGAAGCGCTGGAGCTGATGTGCCGGGTTCCCACCTGGATCCTGGATGGCAACGCGTACACCTCCCGACCCGGCCCGCGGCTCGTTGACGGTGCCAGCCGGATGTGGTCGGCATTTCATGACCGGCCCATCGCAGGAGTCGAGCGGTGGGCCATCGCTGGAGCATACTCGGTGTGAATCCTGATTCCCTCGCCTTCCTCAAGCGTCTGCTCGACACTCCCGGGCCTTCCTCCTTTGAAGCCGCACCGGCCCGGGCCTGGAGAGCCGAAGCCGAGAAGTTCGCCGATGCGGTAGAAGCCGACGTCTCGGGAAACTCTTTTGCCCGGCTGGATGGGTCCGGCGGACCCCGGGTGATGTTCGCCGGTCATATCGACGAGATCGGGATCATGGTCACCCATGTGGACGACGACGGTTACCTCAGCTTCGATACTATCGGCGGCTGGGACTACCAGGTGTTCGTGGGACAACGGGTGATCCTGCTCGGCCGCTCCGGCCAGGTAACCGGCGTGGTGGGCAAGAAGGCCATTCACCTGATGGAGCGGGAGGAGCGGGAAAAGGTCTCCAAGGTCGAAGACCTCTGGATCGACATCGGCGCCTCGAATCGGGCCGAGGCCGAAGGCCGAATCCGGATCGGCGATCCCGGGGTGCTCTCGGCCGGGGTTCTCGAGTTCCCCAACGGCCGACTGGTGAGCCGCTGCATCGACAACCGGATCGGCGCATACGTGGTCCTCGAAGCGCTCCGGCTCATCTCTGACAATCCTCCGGCGGCAACGGTTACGGCCGTAGCCACCACCAGAGAAGAGATCGCGGCCACCGGCGGCGGGGCAAGGTCGTCGGCCAGCCGGCTGGAGCCCGATGTGGCGATCGTGATCGACGTGACCCACGCAACCGACTATCCGGGCATCGATAAGCGCCGGCACGGCGACTACCGCCTGGGCGGCGGTCCGGCGATCTCTCGGGGAGCGTCGGTAAGCGAGATCGTCTTCGAGCTGCTGATAGAAGCCGCAGAGGCGGAACAGATCCCCTTCAAAATCGAAGCGGCCTCGCGCGACACCCACACCGATGCGGAAGCCATCTTCAATGCCCACCGCGGCGTGGCCACTGGTCTGGTCTCAGTGCCCAACCGCTACATGCACAGCCCCAATGAAATGGTGGCGATCGAAGACCTCGACCGCACGGCTCGCCTGCTCGCGGCCTTCGTCAGGCGGCTTCGGCCCGACACCAGCTTCGTGCCGCAGTAACTCGCCCGTTCTATTATTCCCTAATGCGGCGTAACGTGTTCGCAGGTGTGGGGCTGGCGCTGTCGACGGTGGTTCAGTCGTCAGCGGCCCAGAAACTGGTCCAGCCTCCCCGCCTTCTCGACGACATCAAGTTCCTGACCGACGACCGCCTTCAGGGCCGGGCCACCGGTTCCGCCGGCGCCGACTCCGCAGCCACTTACCTGGCCCGCCGATTTTCCGAGGTGGGACTTCAGCCGGCCGCGGGAGGCTGGTTCCAGTCGTTCAACCTAGGTCGCGATGCTCCGTCGGCACGGGGCAAGCCCGGTCTTCTCGGAAAGAATGTGATCGGGATTCTGCCGGGCAGAGATCCCGTGCTGAGGAATCAGACGGTCATTCTCGGCGCTCACTACGATCATCTGGGGTTGGGCGGGTTCGGCAGCCTCGATCCCGACAGCACCGGCCGGGTTCACAACGGCGCCGACGATAATGCCTCGGGAATAGCCGCGCTCATCCAGGTGGCCGCACGGCTCGCCGCGTCACCGCCGGCCCGGACGGTGGTGTTCATCGCCTTCAGCGGCGAAGAGCTGGGATTGCTGGGATCGGCTCATTACGTGAAGGAGCCGATTTATCCTCTCGCCGGCACCCTCGCCATGATCAATCTCGATATGGTCGGGCGGCTCCGAGCGGGGCGGCTCATCGTGTATGGCGCCAAGACCGCCAAGGAATTTCCCGCCTTGCTCGACTCGCTCAACTGGTATGCGGGACTGGACCTCAAGGCTCAGGGCGACGGCTATGGGCCCAGCGATCAGTCCTCGTTCTACGCGGCCAAGCGACCGGTGCTGCATCTCTTTACTGATCTGCATGAGGATTACCATCGCACCACAGATGACTGGGACAAGATCAACGTCGACGGACTGAAGCGGGTGGCCGACTTTGCCCTCGGACTGGTGACCGCACTGGCCAATCGCCGAGCCCAGCTGGCCTTCGTTGACGTGCCGGCGTCCCTCCCGGTTCAGGCCTCCACCGCGACAGCCGGGACTTCGCCCGGCTATGGAGCCTACCTCGGCACCGTGCCTGACCTGGCCGGCGCGCCTGGAGGAGTTCGTCTCGTGGGAGTTCGAGCCGGGAGCCCGGCCGAGAAAGCCGGGCTCCGGGGCGATGACATCATCACCAAAATCGGTGCTACCGAAACGCCCGACCTGCAGGCCATGACCGATGCCCTTCGAAGCTACCGGCCGGGGGAGACGGTGGACATCGTGATCCGCCGCGGATCGGCGGTAACCACCCTACGCGCCACCCTGGGAACCAGGGGAGGCTGATGTGCCGGTGCTCGACAGCGAGCGGATCATCGCGGCCCTCAGAGGCGCATTTGCCCGGGAAGAAAGCAGAGACTCACTGCTGCGCTTAACCGCGGAAAGGATCAGGGCGGCTGGCGCACCGTACACTTCGGTTTACCTCTACATGCTCCAGGGCAACGAGCTGGTGCTCGAAGCCTACTCCGGCCGCGAGACCGACCACACCCGAATTCCGGTGGGCGTAGGTGTCTGCGGAACCGCCGTGGCCAGCAAGCAGGATCAGAATGTGCCGGACGTGCGGGCGATAGAGAATTACCTGGCTTGCAATGTGTGGACCCGGTCCGAGCTGGTCGTGCTCATCCGCCGCGGAAGTCTGATCCTGGGACAGATCGATATCGACAGCGACGTTCCCGACCCGTTTACCCCGGACGAAGAAGCCGCGGTGAAACGGGTGGCCGACGCCCTGGCCATCCTGCTATAACCCGATCCACATGCCCATCGCCGCGGCGCAGTCCGGAACTCGCCAGGTCCGTGGCGTCAGCATTTTCGAGCGCCGCATCGGGCAGGGACCGCCCGTGGTGGTGCTGCACGGCGGACCAGGAGCCCATCACGATTATCTCCTGCCCGGATTCGACGACCTCGCCACCGGCCGCGAGCTCATTTACTACGATCAGCGGGGTGGCGGGCGGTCGCCTGTCACCCGCGACACGCCGGTCGGCTGGCGCGAGCACGTCGCCGATCTGGAAGAGCTCAGAAAGCAATGGGGACTGAAGCAGCTGACTCTGGTTGGCTACTCCTGGGGTGGACTCCTGGCCTTGCTCTACTCCACCGAGTACCCG
>DATKJJ010000192.1:0-3354 GCA_035543695.1 Gemmatimonadales bacterium
TCGCGTCGAAAGAAGCGGAGCGCGCCCAGAATGAACAGGTAGACCACCGAGCCTCGGAGGACCAGCTCCAAGAGGCTTACGGTAGGGACGAGAAGCGCGTGCCAGTCGATTTCTGAGATGGGATGCATTGCCCTCCCATACTGAGAGCTACTGTTCACCAGTTGGGCGAAGAAACGCCAGCAATCTCCGTTGCTCGTTCTGGGGCCTAACGGACCGCGCATCAGCTGCGGCGACTTCCTAGAATCTGCACAATCCAACGTCCCTTAGCCCTGACGCGCCCGCCAGCTGCATGCGTTTGTTAGGCGGCGCCGCAACCAGGAGTCGTCAGTCATCGTCCAGACCGCGGAGGCGCCTCGAGAATGTCGGTGTAGATGAACCGCCAGCGTTTCTCAAAGTAGAGCATCCGAAACTCATCGACTCCTTGCGACGCTCCGCTACACCGGGGTACGGACACCTCCGCCCAATCCCCATCGAGCCGTATTGTTGCAGCATCAACCGCGGGCGAAGGACTCGACGCGCATGACATTGGCCCAGCGGTCGCGTGCGAGGATGCGCGTCCGCGGGTTCGGTCCCTTGTGACCATCTGGAGGTTCCCCGGCGCACCGCGACGCTCGAGGAGCTTTGGGGACAGCACATATGCTGCCAGCGCGTCCCAGTTCTGATTCGCCAGGTTCAGGTAGAAGGCCCGGAGAACGGCGAGAATCTCAGTCCGGGCAGAATCCGGTGACGTGGCTGCTTTCTGAGCGGCCGCGAAATGGACCAGAGCCATCAAAAGGATGGCAGTCGCAAGGATAGATCGGTGGACGGGCACATGGCCTCGCTACGAGAAATCTGGCCTGACGCGGTGGCACTGTACACCGTCGTGCGTCCGCTTAACGGCCCGGCGACTTGCCGGCCCGCACACTATCTGACGTTCCTTAGAACTGAGCGCCCGTCAACTGCATGCGCTTGTTAGGCCGCCCTGGGACCGAACCATGTCGACGTTGACCCGCCTCGGTACAGCCCGCATCTTAGGGGCCCTACCCACAGGAGCACGTTCATGCCGCTGATCCGTGCAACGCTCATGGAGAACGCCATCTCTGCCGAGCAGAAGCAAGAACTCCTTGCCCGGATTACTGACGCCGTAGTGGCCGTTTACGGCGAGAACATGCGCCCCTACACCTGGGTGCTGATCGACGACATTAAGAGTGGGCTATGGGGTGTCGGGGGCAAAGGTCTCACTACTCAAGACATCCGAGCCACGATGGCTGGCGCTCCGTCAGGAGTCGCATAAAGGCGCCTCCGCTGCCAGTCTGCCGAATCACCGCGGACACCCAAGCCGCGGCTAGTCGGGCTGTGCCTGCGTCGGCCTAACGGACCGCGCATCAGCTGCGGCGACTGCTCAGCCTGCGCACAATCCACCATTCCATTAAAGTGAAGCGACCGTCAGCCGCATGCGCTTGTTAGGCAGACCGCGCACGGACCTCTTCTGAGGTCAGGCCAAACAGCGGAGGGGTAGCGACCTCTAGCATGTTGAGCATGAGGTAGATCTGGCCTCGATGATGCGCCTCATGCTCGCACATGGCCCGCAACCACTTCCACGTGGTGATCGGTGTGCCCGCCGGCGTCCGGCACTTGCGCGCGAGGTCCGTATCCTCCAGCCCGGCAATGATGCCCCTGGCCTCCTGATCGAGTCGGTCGGCGTACGCCAGCACCGCTTCATACCCGTCTGCCAATTCGCGCCCGCACCCAGGGTACCGACTGGGGCGCCCGGCCACTGTTTCCGCGTACATGTAGCGCTCGATGGTCGCCAGGTGACGAACCAAGTCGCCGAACGTGAACGCGCCCACGCGATATGTCCACTCCAGGCGCTCGGGGGGGATGCATAGTACCACGCGGCGGGTCCGTTCCCGCAGGTTCCCCCAGTAATCCAGGAACTGCTTCACTGATCGGATTTCCATCTACCGCGTTCCTCGTCGGTTCTGCCTAACGACATGCGTATCAGCTGCAGGCCATCAAGCTCGCCCGCACAAACCTTCGTTCCACAGCGCGCTCACGGAGCGTAACGCCCGAGCAGAGCCTTGCGTCCGACCGGCCTGTCGGCTGCATGCGCGGGTTAGGCGGCGCCGCCAAGCACGACCATCAGGGCACGAACTTCTGTATCCGTCGGCCGGTGGCCACGTCGCCGACATACACGCTCCCGTCAGAGGCCACAGCGAGACAGTGCGGCCAGACGAACTGACCATCGTAATTCCCGAAGGCGCCGAACGCAGCTACGATTTCTCCGGTCGGGCTCAGCTTGAGTACTCGCGCGCGATCAGGTCCGTGCTGGGGCTGGTCACCGCCGTCCACTACGTAGATAAAGCCGTCCGGGCCAACGCGAATCGCCCATGGTCGACCCAGCGAGGCGCCGCGCCATACGGCCAGGAAGCGTCCCGTTGAGTCGAACACCTGGATGCGAGCGTTGCCGCGATCGGCCACGTAGACCCGGCCTGCGGTGTCCACAGCGATTCCATGGGGCACGTTGAACTGGCCGGGACCGCTGCCAGGCTGCCCCCATTCGCGGACGAACTCGCCGGCTGGGCCGAACTCGATGACGCGGGTGTTCCGGTATCCATCGCTGACATAGATCGAGCCATTGGGGCCTTGCGCCACGTCGGTGGGCCGATCGAAATGAGTACGATCGGAGCCCGGCACCCCCCGCTGCCCAAGCGTGAGGAGCTGGCGGCCATCGGGGTCGAGCTTGAATACCTGATGGAGAGCTACGTCAGTCAGCCACACGTTCCCCTGATGATCCACACTGGCGCCGTGTGGCATAGCGAACTGGCGCGCGCCCCAGGCAGCGACGAGCTCACCTGTCTCGGCACTGAAGCGAAGCACCGTTGCCTCAGCGATCGGTTCAGTGCTCAGCGTGTCGGAGGCGGAGAGCCAATTGCGGCTCGCCCGGCGGAAGACGAGCACGTCGCCCGATGCGTCGATGCCCACCCCAGAAACTTGGCCGAGCAACTCCCCACGTGGCACATGCGGCCAGCCGTGCACCACGCGGTATGGCGGTGGAACCGCACCGGAGGCGGGGGCCACCTCCGGTGGTGTGGACGCGGCTCTCGACCGGCAGCTGCAAACCAGCAACCCTAGGAGCGCCGCTGCCACGAGCCGCTGAGTTTGGCACCAGCCCATCCCAACCCTCCTCGTTGGAGGTCGTACGTCCACCTAACGGACCGCGCATCAGCTGCGGCGATTTCTCCCTGCGCACTCTCCTAAGTTCCTTAGACCGGAGCGTCCGCAGCTGCATGCGCTGGTTAGGCCGCATGCAATTCGGGCGCAGTGACCTCTAGGTTGGAAGTTTAAGGAACATCGCACGTGCGCGGCGTCACC
>DATKJJ010000193.1:0-2888 GCA_035543695.1 Gemmatimonadales bacterium
GTGCTCGAAGGCAATGCGACCTTTGGCAAGGTCGTGGTGGTCTGGTGACGGAGAGCCGGGCGGCGAGCAGTCAGCGGCACTCCCTGCCGGAGTGCACCGGCACCATAGCGAGCATGGATGTGATCGATGGCGTGCTGGAGATCCGCGGGGCCGGGGGGCAGTTGGGCCGCGGGGCAGTCCACCCGGTTTGCAGACTCTTCGTGCCCCTGCAGCACCTGCTGCCCCGCTGCCTCGCTGCCCAGCTGCCCCGCCCATAAGTCCAGCTGCGCCTCTTTCTCTCCCAGCTGATCCAGGGTGAGCGCCAGTGAACGGACTGCCAGCCGTTTCGTGTTGGCCATGGCAAAGGCTCGCCGGGCTGCATCCGAAAGCTCCGCATCGAGCACTGCGCCGCTCAGCGGAACACTGCGGGTAACGGTGGTGTAATCAGCGTAGGTAGCCTGCAGGCGCAGCCGGCCGGCGGCGAGCTCCCGGCGACGGAGCCGCTGGCCCAGCCGCTCGCTCAGCAACCGCAGGATCGGATGCAAAACACCGAGGTCGTTGGTGTCGCTCGACAGGGTATGGACCAGGCAGAATACCGACTGCTGTTCCGGTGAGAGGACCGGACGCGGGTCTATTCCCCGGGCTCTTGCCCGGAGCACTTGGCCGTCTCGCCCGAACACCGCGCAGAGCGCGCTCTCGGAGATCCTCGCGACTTCCCCGACCAGCTCCAGCTGATACTCGTCCAGCCGAAACCGCATGTCGGAATCCAGCTCGGGCAGCACTTCCAGAGGCTGAGGCGCCAGGAACTCCCGTTCGTTGCCGGCCGGTACGTACAAGAGCTCATGGCCGCTGGTCCCGTCCAGTCCGCCGGTCTGCCTGTCTGCCCGTATTGCCGCCTGGCTCACCAGCTTGTTCCCAGCGATCCCAACAGAGATAGGAAAGCGGAGCCGGGCCCGCACTTCTCGCCCGAGCCGGGCCGCAACGTCCTGCGGCGGTCCGAACAGCCGGCTGGTTCCGGTGAGATCGAGAAAGGCATGGCCGTATCCCCGGGGCTCGATGGTCGGGGCAAACAGCTGCAGAATCTCGTGCAGGGCACGAGACGCTCGGGCGTAGAGCTGCGGGTTGGGTGGCACCACGATGAGATCGCGGCAGAGCCGCTGGGCCTTTTGCACCGGCATGCCGGGGGTCAACCCGGCTAATCGCGCCTCGGGTGAGAGCGCCAGAATCGTGGCCCGGTCTGCTCCCGCTCGGGCGATGGCGAGCGGACGAGTTCGGAGGGCCGGCGCCACCAGGCCTTCCAGCGTGGTACAGAAGGCGGGAGGATCGACGAACAACACTGAACGCATAGGCGAAAAGCGTGAACGGTGAACAGTAAACGGTGAACAGGATGGCGAATTCTCTCGTGGTGAATTCCCTGTTTACCGTTGACTGTTCTACCGTTCAGCCTGGGTGTCGGACCATACCGCCAGCTCATTGCCGCTGGGGTCGGTAAAATGGAAACGGCGGCCACCGGGAAAGCTGAAAATGGCTCGCACGATGGCGCCGCCCGCCTGTTTGACCCGGCGCTCCTGCGCCTCCAAATCGAGCGCGTAGATCACCACCAGGGGTCCCCCGCTGACCACCCGGGAGGCCGTCTGAAATCCGCCGCTCAGCCGGCCATCGGCAAAGCTGGCGTATTCCGGTCCGTAGTCCTCAAAGCTCCAGCCAAATGCTTCGCCGTAAAAACGCTTGGCCTCCGGCACACTGATGACGGAGAATTCGATGTAATCGATCCGGCGGTCATGTTCGGCGCTGCTCATGGCGATTTCCTCTATATCAGGACGGACTGCTCGGCCGCATCCACCACATTGCCGCTGGGCTGGGCAGCTTCGAGCCGCTGCCGCCGCCGCTTACTTGCCTCATCGCCGGCAAACCCGTAGGCCTGACGCAGAGCATTGAGACGGCGAGTGAGCGCATCCTGATAGCTCCGGCTGGCCATGTCGCTACCGGCGTAATGACGGCGATATCGCTCGTACAGAGCCGGGAACTCGCGCTCGAGTACCGGAAGGAAGCGGCGCCGCGCCGCGGGACCGAGCCGGAGCGCCGACCCGATCACGTAGCGGGCACCCGCCTCCTTCGCTGCTTCCATGAGCCGCGCCAGCCCGGCCCAGTCATCGGTGATGCCGGGAATGATTGGCGCTACAATCAGTCCGGCGTAAACCCCACCTTGGGTGAGCCGCCGCAGTGCCCGCAACCGCGCCGCTGGAACGGGGGAGCGCAGCTCCAGGCGGCGGGCCAGCCGGGGGTCCGCTGTGGCCAGCGAAATGTTGACGTTCACCTCGTTCTGTTGAGAGAGCGCCTGCAGCAGGTCGAGATCGCGGGTGACCAGGGGCGACTTGGTGATGATCTCGATCGAGAGCCCGTGATAGGAGCGCAACACCTCCAGAATGCGCCGGGTGAGTCGAAACCGCCGCTCGGCCGGCTGATACGGATCAGTGGCGGTGCCAATAACCAGCGACTGGCCGGCCAGCCGAGCAGGTTTGAGCGTACGGCCCAGCACCTCGGCCACGCCGGATTTGACCAGGATCTCTTTTTCGAAGGCTTCCCAGGCGGGCAGGCGGTCAGCCGGTCGGTTGTCCGCCCGTTCCATCACCCATCGATGGGTATCGCGCGCGTAGCAGTAGGTGCAGCCGAACTCGCACCCGACATAGGGATTGATGGACCAGAATCCCATATGCGTGGATGCCGGCGTGTTGAGCACCGACCGCACCGAGAGCTGGATGAACCGGGTGCCCCGGGCCCGAGTGTCTAGAATCGGCAGCGGGGCGGTGGGGCGGCGAGGCGGCGGATCGCACCCAAGATCAGGGAGCTCGATCTGCTGGCCGGGCTCCATCACCCGCATTGTCCCCATCCACATTGGGTGCAGCTGA
>DATKJJ010000194.1:0-3625 GCA_035543695.1 Gemmatimonadales bacterium
AGCCGAAGGCCTCGAAGTTCCGCTGGGCCATGCTGGCGGCAAAACTGCTCTCGGCGGCAAAGACGTCACGCTTAAGCGTAGAGCTTTGGTTTTGACTGAGGACTGGCGAACTCAGGCTGACGACTGAGGCACCAACCAGCAAGGCAGAGCATTTCATGATGAAATCCGAGGCGCGGGTAAGGTCCTTGCGAGAGGTCGACTCGGGCGGTTACGAAAGTGCGAGCTCCACACTGGGAGCGGCTCCCCGATAGGCCCGAAGCCAGCGCTCGAGTCCGGTCAAATCCGAAATGATCTCCACGCCCTTGACCTTGGGCAATCGATGGGCACCCCGGCCCCCGACCAAGAGAGGTATGCGCCGCGGCAGGCCGCGTCTCAGCGCCTGGATCATGGCAATGCTCCGAGGTCGAGGTTGCACCGAGCTTAGGGCCACCAGGCCGATCGGGGCCTCCCGGGCGAGAGAGACGATCTGCGCTATTGGCGTATCGACGCCGAGAACCAGTGGGCGCCAACCCGCGAGGGAGCACACCAGCGCCACCATCTGGAGCCCGAGGCCGTGCAGCTCGCCGGGAAGAGTTGCCAGCGCGGCAATAGGTCCCGTTGCCCTGTCGCTCAGCGGCAGCCGCACCGCGCGTAGAAAATCCCCGAGCACTCCAGTGGCAAAATGCTCGTGGCGAACATCCAGCCGACCCTGCTCCCACGCCTCACCCACCGAAGTGAGGAAGGGAGCTACTTGCCCTTCGAGGAAACCCATGGGTCCCAGGCGGGCCCAGTCGGTCTCGATCCGGCGCCTCAATCCCTCAGTATCAAACGTCCGTACCAGCCCAAGAAGCTCGTCACCGTCCTGAGCCGTCTGTCCCGGTACGGCAGGCAGGCCCACGCGCCCGACTGGCAGCTGCGGAAGCGAGTCAAGCAGGGCATCGAGTGCCCGCTCCGACGCCGGAACTACCTCCGCGGCGCGGTGTCCCCGAGCAATGGCCTGCGCGGCTCGCCGCAGCCGGGGAACAAGGCTCAACGGGTACACCCGGTGACCGGAAGGCTTTCTGACCGGGACGGGGAAGCCGTAGCGGCGCTCCCAGGTACGGATGGTATCAATGGGGATTCCGGTCGCGGCCGAGAGGGCCCCGATGGAGAGCAGGCCTTTACTGGAGTCCGGAGCTGAACCGCGAGGCGGCATAGGAAGAAGTTAGTCCTTGAGAGGACAGCCGGAAAAGCGAGCCGGCCCCGGACAAGACACTGCCGGGACCGGCCCCTCCACGATTACGCGGTGGCGTAGCGGCGTTCCATGGCCTTCCAGCTGAGCAACCGATAGGCCGCGGAGAGACCTACCAGAGTGTATATCACCGCCCCGAGGGCGTTCTTGTTGCCGAAGCTGCCAGCGCCGGTGATGGCGGCCACCAGATCAAAGTTGGCCAGGCCTACGAGACCCCAGTTGAGGCCGCCCACGACGAGCAAGGCTGTAGCGATGCGATCGAGCGATTTCATGATGACAACTCCGTGCTTTAGAAGGAGACCCTGAGCCCCGCCGTTACCGGCCAGACCCAGGCATTAGTGGTAGTGAGCTCGGATTCGTCGCTCAGGGCTATATCACCCTGGGGCGAGAGTACGAACGCGAATGAAGGGTTGAAGTTGTAGGCGATCTTGGCGCCCGCGTTGATCGCGAAATAGGTGAACTTTTCCGGTGCTCCCTGGACATCGAAGGTGACGGCGCCGGCGCCCAGGTTCACCAAGGCCTCCCACCCGCGCTCCTTGGGGCCCGTGAGCGAATACCCCACCTTGGCGATGTAGTGCAGGGTATTGATATCAGTCGAGCTCGTCGCCTTGTCCTTATGCATGCCATAGTCGAATTCTCCCAGCACGACCCAGCGGTCGTTCACCCGGTATCCTACGGCCGCGCCAACCGCGCTACCGGTCTTGGCGACGTCGTCGATGTCGAAGGTGGGCACCACGGCGCCACCCAGGCCCTCGAGAAAGAGGCGCTTCTGCGGCAGTTGGGCCTGCACCGGGTTGCCCCAGGCGGCCAGTCCGACGCCGAGTGCCGCCGCCTGTATCCATCGTCTCATCACTGTTCTCTCCTGAGCTGAAAAGTCACGAGCACTGTGTGTGAACTGAATATGAACAGGTTTTGCCCAGAATGCAAGTGCGACCGCGGTCCCGGCTCATGGGTCCACATCTTCCACGTGCCTGGGCGACGATCGAGTCGCTGCGGTGGCGGTGGCAGTGGCAGTCTGCTGCGCTTGCCCTCGTAAGACGGATTGCCGCTCGCGCATCGCTCGGTGTAGCTTCCCCCCGCACGACCATAACCCTCACACTCAACCCACGTTGTCTCGCCTATGCCGTTCGAGACTGCTCTATCCCAGGCACAGGTCGCCGGCCATGAGACGCCGCTGCTGGCCATCGCGCTGGGGCGGGGCAAGCTGCCTCAGTCGCTGGATGCATTGGACAAGGGAGCCGGCGGTGCGCTCGCCCGGGTGCTCTCCTCGGGGGACTTCGCCGGGAAGAAGGATGAGGTGGCGGTGTTGTACCCGACGGGCCCGGCCGCACGGGTCCTCCTGGTAGGCCTGGGCAAGGCGGATGAGATCGATCGCGCCACGATCCGGCGAGCCGCCGCCATTGCAGCCAAGCGGGCACGCTCGATCGGCGTACCACGCGCGGCATTTCACCTGCCGGCCGAATCCCGGGGAAAGGTGCCGCCGGAAGAAGCTGCCCAGGCCATAGCGGAAGGACTGGCGCAAGGCGCCTGGCAGTACAACGAGATGAAGCGGCCGGATGAGGAGAGCAAGAAAGCGCAGCTCGAGCGGGTCGATATCCTGCTGCCCGATTCGTCCACTGCTACCCGGGACGGGCAGCGGCTCGGAGCAGCCATCGGGGCAGGGCAGACTTTTGCCCGAGGCATTCAGGTGCTGCCGGGCAACATCTGCACGCCCACCTATCTGGCGAACGTGGCGCGGGACCTGGCGCAGCGGCACAAGTTTGAGATTACGGTGCTCGACAAGGCGGCCATCATCCGGGAGAAGATGGGGGCCCTGATGTCGGTGGCCCAGGGCAGCGCCGAGGAGCCGCGCTTCATCGCGCTGGAGTACAAGGGCGCCGAGGGGCCGCCGGTGGTGCTGATCGGTAAGGGCGTCACCTTCGACACCGGAGGCATCTCGATCAAGCCGGCCCAGAATATGGAAGACATGAAGTACGACATGTCCGGCGCGGCCGCTGTTCTGGGCACCTTCGAGGCCCTCGGCTTATTGAAGGCGAAGGTACATGTCGTCGGTCTCATCCCGAGCACCGAAAACATGCCGAGCGGCACCGCGGTCAAGCCAGGTGACGTGGTGACCAGTCATCTGGGAAAGACCATCGAGATCATCAACACCGATGCGGAAGGCCGGCTCATTCTCTGCGACGCACTCTCCTACGCCCGCCGCTACCAGCCGGCCGCGGTGATCGACATCGCCACCCTGACGGGGGCGATCGTCGTCGCCCTGGGACATACCGCGGCAGGTGTCATGGGCAGCGACGAGCGATTGGTCGAAGAGGTCCGCGCGGCCGGAGAAAAGGCGGGGGAGCGGGTGTGGCCGCTGCCGCTCTGGGAGGACTACCGCGAGCTGATGAAGTCCGATATTGCAGACGTCAAGAA
>DATKJJ010000195.1:0-3388 GCA_035543695.1 Gemmatimonadales bacterium
TCCAGCGGGCGCCGGCCCAACCCGATCTCTACCATGGTGCCTACCAGCATCCGAACCATGTGATGAAGAAACCGATCCGCCTCCACCTGATAGCTCACGCCCCGCTGATCGGGCCGGTGCTCCCACCGGGAGAGCAGCAGCCGGCAACGGTGGTGCGGCTTATCGCCCTTGGCGGCAAAGGCCTTGAAGTCGTGCTCGCCCCGGAGCCGCTCAGCAGAGGACTGAAGCAGCGCAAAATCCAGCGGACGCCTGAGCGCCCATTCGAAGCGGCGGCGGAAGGGTGAAGCGGAGGCTTGATCGGTTCCGATGTCGTAGCGATAGCGCCGGGAAACCGCCGACTTTCTAGCGTGAAATCCGGCCAGCATGGGATGCACCGATACCACCCAGCAGTCACCCGGCAGCAAAGCGTTCAGTGCGCGATGAAGGGATTCTTCGGTCCAGCCGGCTGGAGCGGTAAAGCTGACGCCCTGACCTACCGAGTGGACGCCGGCATCGGTGCGACCGGCGGCGTGGGCTGCCATGTGGCGGCCGAAGATGCGTTCGAGGACCCGCTCGAATTCAGTTTGAACCGAACGGCCGGCCGGCTGACGTTGCCATCCGACAAAGCCGGTGCCGTCGTAGTGAAGCGTGGCGAGGAAGGTCCGGCTCACCGCCGGAATTTAGCCGAGGCCCAGACTCGGAGCAAGCCTGCAACTGCTTGTCAGAATTGACAAAAGGCCTCTTCGGCGGATACACTTTCCCTCCTTCGCCTCTCCCCATGAAGCTACCCCAACCCGGCCCACAGGTCATACCGGTGATGGACGACTCCGCCCTTCGTTTTGCAGTGCAGAAGCTGTCCCAACGGCTCTCCCTGGAACGGGAAGAGGCGGGGGCCGCGTTCGATGCGCTCATGGAAGGACGGTTTAGTCCGGCCCAGGCCGCCGCGTTGCTCATCGGACTCAGGATCAAGGGTGAGACATCCCAGGAAGTGGCGGGAGCAGCTCAGGCCTTGAGACGGGCCATGCTTCAGCCCGATCTGGGAGAGCGGGATGCTCTGGTGGATACCTGCGGAACCGGGGGAGGGCGGGTTGGCACGTTCAACATCTCGACCGCGGCCGCCTTTGTCGTCGCCGGGGCCGGCGTTCCCGTGGCCAAACATGGCAACCGGAGTTACACCTCCCGCTGCGGGTCCGCGGACGTCCTGGAGGCTTTGGGCATCGACATCGTCATGGATCCCGGAAAGGCAGCGCTGGTGCTTCGCTCCAGCGGTGTCGTGTTCCTGTATGCCCCGAGCTACCACCCGGCCATGCGTCATCTCGGCCCGGTGCGCAAAGAGCTTGGGGTGCCCACCATCATGAATCTCCTGGGGCCTCTGGCTAACCCGGCCGGGGTAACTCGCCAGGTGGTGGGCGTCTCGGATGCTTCTCGCGGGGTGATATTAGCGGAGGCGCTCGCGGAGCTGGGCACCCGGCACGCGCTGGTGCTGCACGCCGCCGTGGGCATGGACGAGATCAGTCCGTCCGGATCTACCTACGTCTGGGAAGTGGTGGATGGGAGCACCCGCAGCTGGGAGCTGGATCCCGCTCGCCTGGGACTGGAGTGCCACGACCTGGATGAGTTGTCAGGAGGTGATCCGCAGCAGAATGCTGAGCTGATCATTCGGCTTCTGGAGGGTGAGGAAAGCGGGGCTCGACTCTGCGCGGCGCTGCTCAACGCGGCAGCGGCGCTGTACGTCTCAGGCAACGGCTGGTCTCTGGAAGAATCGGCCGAACGGGCCCGTGCCGCCCTGGAGAGTGGCGCCGCGGCTCTGGCACTCCAGCGCTTCCGGGCGGCAGCACCAAGGCCCCTGGCTCAGGCATAGGCCCTAATATTTGCGAATGACGCCGACCACCACACCCTGGATGAGCACGTCCCGCTCCTGAAACCGCATCGGCTGCATGGTGGCGTTGGCCGGCTGAAGCCGGATCCATCCGCCGGGCTCACGGTAGAACTTCTTGACGGTGGCTTCGCTGCCGTTGACCAGAGCGATGACCATTTCGCCGTTCTCAGCGGTTTGCTTGCCGTGGACCACTACGATGTCGCCATCGACGATGTGCTCGTCGACCATCGAGGCGCCCTCGACCTTGAGCGCATAGTTTGGCCCGCGCCGGGGAAGCATGTGCTCGGGCACGGCAATGCTTTCCTCCTGCATCAGCGACTCGATAGGAGTGCCGGCGGCAACTTTTCCGAGCAGGGGAACTTCGCTGGCCGACGACGTGCCCCGGGGTGGCAGCACCTCGATTGACCGGCTCTCGTTATAGGACCGCCGGATGTACCCCTTGCGCTCCAGGTTGGTGAGGTGCTCGTGGACGGTGGCCAGCGACTGAAAGCCGAACTTCTCCGCGATCTCCTCGAAGCTTGGCGCGTATCCCTGGCCGTTGATGTGAGTCTGCAGGTAGCCGAGGATTTCACTCTGGCGCTTGGTCAGCGGCATCCGGATTCCTCCATGAGGTGAGTGCGGCAGACGGATCGACCGAATAGAGCCCGAAAAAAAGTACCCGAATACCCGCCGAAGGACAAGATGCCGGGACGCCTGGAGCAGATCCTCAGCACAACTCGCCAAAGCCTTCCTGCCTTGCAGGGAAGGAGAGCCGCCCTCGAACAGGACCTGGAGCGAGCTCCGTCGCTTCCAGCCTCCTTTCGGTCGGCGCTTCGGCGTCCCACGGTGGCCGTCATCGCCGAGTTGAAGCGGCGTTCCCCGTCCTCCGGGAGCATCCGTGAGGATCTGGATCCTGCCCATCGGGCTGCACTCTACGAGCGACATGGCGCCGCAGCTATCTCGGTCCTGACGGACGGCCCCTTCTTCGGTGGCTCGATGGAGGATCTGCGTACCGCCGCCGATAACTGTTCTTTGCCGATCCTGCGCAAGGATTTCATCCTGGATGAGGTCCAGGTGCTCGAAGCCAGAGCGGCGGGGGCATCGGCGGTCCTCCTGATTGTCAGGGTTCTGGGGAACGCTCGACTGAGGTCGCTGCTGCGATATTGCGGGGACCTGGGACTCGATGCCCTCGTCGAGGTGCATACTCAGTCCGAGCTGGAAATCGCTTTGGACAGTGAGGCCGAGATCGTGGGCATCAACAGCCGGGATCTGGACACCTTCACCATCGAGACGGAAGCCGCCTGGAGGCTGCTGGAGAAGGTGCCCAGCGCGACAATCGCTGTGGCGGAGAGTGGCATCGCCGGCCAGGCGGACGTGCTCAGGGTTGCCCGGGCCGGTGCCGATGCGGTGCTGGTGGGAACAGCGCTCTCCGGAAGCCCGGCCCCGGAGGAACTCCTGCGCGAGCTCTCAGAGGTCCAACGACATGACCGCTAAGGTGAAGATCTGTGGACTCATGCGGGCACAGGACGCGGCAACCGCGGCTCGGGCCGG
>DATKJJ010000196.1:0-2449 GCA_035543695.1 Gemmatimonadales bacterium
GGGGACAAGTGACGCTTCCCTCCGGACCGGGTCTGGGCGTCAGGCGGCGATGACCGCCCGGTTTGCCCTGGTCGCTCTCCCTCTCCCGCTCGCCACTCCGTACACCTACCGCATTCCAGAAACCCTGGGCGACCGGGTTGCTCCGGGAGCGCGTGTGGTGGTCCCGGTCCGCCGCCGGGAGTTGATCGGTGTGGTCGTGCGGCTGGAGAGCGAGGCCCCCAGCCAGCAGCTGAAAGAGATATTGGCCGTTCCCGATCCCGAGCCGGCGCTGTCACCGCCGCTCCTGGCTACCGCGGAATGGATTGCCGGGTACTACGGAGCACCGCTGGGGCTGACGCTCAAGTCCGTTTTGCCCGCCGGGATGTGGGGCGAATCCCAGGTCATCGTCTCGCTCCGGAATGGCAGTCCCAGCCTCGGCGGCTTGGCCGGCGAGGTCGTGGCCTGGCTGGAGCAGCGTGGTGGAGAAAGTCCGGTTCAGACCGCTGCGCGAGCGTTCCGCCGGCCGCTCTGGGAGGTGGTCGAGCGGCTCAGCCGGGTCCAGGCCGTCACTCTCCGGGTTCAACCCCCGGACACCGACGCGGCTCGCCTGACCGAACGCACGCTGTCGCTGGCGGGCGAGCGGCCCACCCTCATCGAACGCGATGTGTTGTTCAAGCGCCGGCCCAGGCAGCGGCAACTGTACGAGGCATTGGAGTCGTTGGGGGGCCGGACCTCGATGCGACACCTCTCGGAACAGCTGGGCTTCACCGACGCCGTGGTACGGGGACTGATCAAGAGCGGCCTCGCCCGGGCGGGGGAGGCAGAGCTGGTGCGCGATCCCTTCGCCGGCAGCCCGGCCGTTGCTCCACCACCCACGCTGACGGCGGACCAACTGACAGCGCTCGCCCAGATCGAAGCTCTGCCGGCGGGCGCCGGCGCCCTCCTCTTTGGGGTGACCGGCAGCGGCAAGACCCTGGTGTACCTCGAAGCGGTGCGGCGAGTGCTGGAGCGGGGACAGGGCGCCATCGTGCTGGTACCGGAGATCGGCTTGACTCCCCAGACGGTGAGTCGTTTCCGGGGTGCCTTCGGCGACAATGTCGCCGTGCTGCACAGCGGACTTTCGGACGGCGAGCGAGCCGATGCGTGGCGACTGTTGCGGCGAGGCGACCGCCGGGTAGCTGTGGGAGCGAGGTCGGCGGTGTTTGCTCCCATTTCCAATCTGGGTCTGATCGTGATCGACGAGGAGCACGAGGCCAGCTACAAGAACGGCGAGACCCCGCGCTACCACACCCGCGATGTCGCCGTTGTTCGTGCCCGATTGGAGGGAGCCCGCCTGCTCCTGGGGAGCGCCACCCCGTCTCTGGAAACACTGGCGCGGACCGAAGATGGGCTGGGCTTGCTGCGGCTGCCGGAGCGGATCGGCGCGCGGCCTATGCCGCCGGTCGAGATGATCGATCTCAGGGCTGCTCCAAAGGTCGAGGGCACCGGGCCCGTGCCGTGGTCGGTGGCCCTGGACTCCGCCATCACCGCCACCCTGGCGCGGAGAGAACAGGCCCTGCTCCTGCTGAATCGCCGGGGATACGCGGCCTTCCTCCAATGTCCCGACTGCGGCGAGGTGTGGCAGTGTCCCCGTTGCAGCATCTCACTCACCGTTCACCAGACACCAGCAGCCCTTCGCTGCCACTACTGCGGCCATGAGGAGCCGCTGCCCTTTACCTGCCGGGTGTGTGCCAACCCGGTCCAGCAGATGCGCGGGGTCGGTACCCAGCAGCTCGAGCGCATGCTGGTCGAGCGCTATCCCGACGCGCGAATTGCCCGCATGGATCTGGATACCACCAGCACCAAGTGGTCGCACCAGCGCATCCTGGCCGCGGTGGAAAAGGGCGAGATCGATCTGCTCATCGGGACGCAGATGATTGCGAAAGGTCTGGACTTCCCCAATGTCACACTGGTCGGGGTGGTTGATGCCGACACCGGGCTGTACCTCCCGGACTTTCGCTCGGCCGAGCGAACCTTTCAGTTGCTGGCTCAGGTTGCCGGCCGGGCCGGTCGAGGCCCCAAAGGTGGCCGCGTGCTGGTGCAAACCCGGCATCCTCAGCATCACGCGCTGATCCGAGCCGCGCAGCACGACGCGCAAGGCTTTCTCGACGAGGAGCGAGCCTTGCGGGAAGTTCCCCCGTATCCCCCGGCGGTTCACCTGGTGAATCTCCTGTACTCCGGAAGCGACGAGGGGGACGTGGGGCTAAAAGCTGCGAGACTGGCAGATTGGTGTAACGGCTTGGTGGCCCGCTATCAGCTCCCCATCAGCGTGCTCGGTCCGGCCCCGTGTCCTCTGGTTCGGATCAAGGAGCGTTGGCGCTGGCACGTATTGCTGAAGGGTCCTTCCCCCGCTCTCGGCCGGGTGGTGCGCTACGCTGCCCGGCGTCTCAAGCGGGAGGGCAATGTCAGGCTGGTGATCGATCGCGATCCG
>DATKJJ010000197.1:0-2707 GCA_035543695.1 Gemmatimonadales bacterium
ACCCGGCCCGCCGCTGCCGATTCCGGCTTCTCTCGTAAGCGGGAGTCCGGTGTCGCCCGCTACCTGTGGGACCAACGGGGATCCATTCTAACGCTGACCCTGAGGCACCTGCTCCTGGTCAGCATTTCACTGGCAGCGGCCATTCTCTGCGCGGTGCCGCTGGGATTGGCGTTGGAGCGCAGCCGCGGCTCGGCTGAGCCGGTCATTCGTGGAATCGGCCTGTTGCAGACCGTCCCCAGCATTGCTCTGCTCGCGTTCATGATCCCCTTGCTGGGCATTGGCGTCATCCCGGCTCTGGTTGCCCTTTTTCTCTATTCGCTCTATCCCATTCTCCGAAACACCTACACCGGTGTGCGCGACGCGGCGCCCGATGCGGTCAGGGCAGGCTGGGCTCTGGGCATGACGCCGCGCCAGATCCTGCGCTACGTTCGTCTGCCTCTGGCCGCGCCGATTATCATGGCGGGGATCCGCACGGCCGCGGTTATCAATGTCGGTACCGCGACCCTGGCCGCCTTCATCGGCGCCGGCGGTCTGGGCGATCTCATTGCCGCCGGGCTGGCGCTGTCCGACACCCGTATGATTCTTTCAGGAGCCTTGCCCGCGGCAGTGCTGGCCCTGCTGGTGGATGCGGGGCTCGGCCTCTGCGAGCGGGCGGTACAACCCGGTGGCTAATTCACTCTCGAGTTCAGCGATTCTGTGAGACTGCATTCTTTCCCTGCCATTCGACCCGCCCCCGCGCTGGCCTCTCGGGTGGCTGCGGTGCCGTACGACGTGGTCGACCGTGACGAAGCCGCGGAGCTGGCACGAGGCAATCCCCACAGCTTCCTCCATGTCGGGCGCTCAGACATCGATCTGCCGGACGACACCGACCCTCACGACCCTCGGGTCTACAGCGGCGCTCGCGCTGCGCTCGAATCGTTCATTGCGCAGGGCACCTTGATCCGCGACCGGGAGCCCTCACTCTATCTGTATCGCCAGATCATGGACGGCCGCAGTCAGGTCGGCGTGGTGGGCTGCGTCCACGTGGATGATTACGAGAACGATGTGATTCGAAAGCACGAGAAGACCAGGCCCGACAAGGAGGACGATCGCACCCGGCACGTACTGACCCTGAATGCCCACGCCGAGCCGGTGTTTCTGGCGTACCGGGGAGAGAAGCGGATTGACGACTTGACCGCTGCCGTGCTGCGCACCGAGCCGCTGTACGACTTTACCGCCCCCGACGGTGTGCGACACACCGTCTGGCAGATCCCCGACAGTCGAGCGCTGGCTCACGCCTTCGAGGCGGTGCCCACAGCCTATGTCGCCGACGGGCATCATCGCTCCGCCAGCGCCTGGAGGGCGGGGAAGGAGCGCCGCGCCGCCAACCCCAGGCACCTGGGAAACGAGGAGTACAACTGGTTTCTGGCGGTGCTCTTTCCGGCCGACCAGCTCACCATCCTTCCTTATAACCGGGTGGTGCGCGATCTGGCCGGGAAGACCGCCGCCGCCGTCCTCCGGGACCTGGCCCAAGTCGGCCGGGTAACCCGAACGGACAACCCGCGTCCGCCTCACCCGGGCAGCTTTTGCGTCTACCTTGAAAGAGCGTGGCACCGGGTGGAGCTCGATCCCGGCAGCATCGATCGATCCGATCCCATTGGATCGCTCGACGTGTCGCTGCTGCAGGACCGGGTGCTGGGACCAATTCTCCAGGTGGGCGATCCGCGAACCGACAAACGCTTGGAGTTCGTGGGGGGCATTCGGGGGACCGCCGAGCTGGAACGAAGAGTGAACTCAGGCGACATGGCGATCGCTTTCTCGCTGTACCCGACCACCATGGAGCAGCTGATCGCCGTTTCCGATGCCGGCAAAGTGATGCCGCCCAAGAGCACCTGGTTCGAGCCCAAGCTCAGGAGCGGCCTGTTCGTGCATGAGCTGGATTGAGAAGTCTAGAGTCAAGGGTCAACAGTCAGGAGGAACAGCGTGGAGCTTGGGACTGGAACCTCAATGTCTTCGACTCTAGACTGTACACCCTAGACTTTGTGGTCAACGCCTTTACGGAGCTCGAATGAAGGTCCTAATCGCCGACAAATTCGAGAAGGTCGGCATCGATGGATTGAAGGAGCTGGGCTGCACCGTCATCTCCGAGCCCGACGTCAAGGCCGATGCCTTGCCCGATCTGATCCGCCGGGTCGACCCCAACATTCTCATCGTGCGCAGCAAGAAGGTGAACGTCGATGCGCTGCGCGCGGGCACCGCCCTGACGCTGGTCATCCGCGCCGGTGCCGGCATCGATACCATCGACGTTGCCGCCGCGTCCGAGCTCGGCGTCTTTGTCTCCAACTGTCCGGGGAAGAATTCGATCGCGGTGGCCGAGCTGGTGATGGGGCTCCTGCTGTCCTGCGACCGGCGCATCCCGGACCAGGTTGCCGACTTGCGCCAGGGAAAGTGGAACAAGGCGGACTACTCCAAGGCCCGCGGGCTCCACGGCCGCACCCTGGGTATCGTCGGCCTGGGTCAGATCGGTCGGGAGGTTGCTCAGCGGGCGCGAGCCTTCGGAATGCGGGTGGTGGCCTGGTCCCGGAACCTGACCCATGAAGAGGCCGAGCGGCTCGACCTGGTCTATGCGCTGACTCCGCTGGAGGTCGCCCGGCTGGCCGATGCCGTGACCGTCAACGTAGCGGCCACCCCGGAAACCAAGCATCTGGTCAACGCCGAGTTCCTCGCC
>DATKJJ010000198.1:0-4006 GCA_035543695.1 Gemmatimonadales bacterium
CCCTCCACGTCATGGCTCCGGCCGGTTGGGATCCGTCCGGTGTATCTGGACGTGATGCCACCGGCGGGCCGGCACGCCTTCGATTTGCCGCCGGGCCGCTCTACCCGGAGCTGGGAAGGCCGTCCGGCCGTGGCGGCACGGCTGCTGGCCGCGGGAAGCCACCTGCATGAGTACGGCACCGGCCTCAAGCTGGAGGACGTCTCTGCCGGGAAACTGCTTTGGTCTGCCCGACCCAAACTCGACGACAAGGGCGAGGTCGTCGGCATGCCCATTCATTACTTCCTGCCCTTCGGCGTGCAGCTCACTCCCGATCATGTGTATCGCCTCACGGCGGAATACAACAATCCGACGGGGAAGGTGCTGGAAGACGGAGGGATGGGCGCCCTCGGCGGCATCGTGCTGCCCCAGGACGGCAAGGCATGGCCTGCCGTCGCCCGAGGAGACTCCGTCTACCTGCACGATGTTCGGGTACAAGGTGCCCCCCCTGAAATGATGAACGGTGGCCACCATCACTCGGCTGAACACCATCACTGACCTAGGGAAAGTCAGTAAGTCCAGGTGATGGCCAGCGTGGTCCCAAAGTCGTTCTTCGGAGCTCCCTCCACCGGCGGCTTGCTGTCGTAGGTGTCGAACAGCGTCCCGGTCAGCATGAAATCCTTGAATAACTCGTAGGATAGGCGCAGATCGTTCTGCAGCCGTACCCGGCCCTGCACCACGAAGCTGGGGTATGCCTGGCTGGTCAAAGAGAAATCGAGCTTCGGCTGGTCATAGCGGAACGCTCGAAAAGCGGCGCTGAGCAAACCTTCGACTCCGGTGGTGGTCGAGTCGGTCGTGAAATACCGCTCCCGGTTCAGCACCATGCCACCGCTGGCCAGGAACTCGATGTGGTTGGACTGGGCCAGCATTCGGGTCCCGAAGCCAACCAGCCGTGCCCGCCCCGACAGATCGAGCTCGTCGTTTCGGTCATAACCGATCACGAAACCGGTGCTCCATCGATTGCTCAGGAACAGACGCTCGGTAAGCGAGGTGGAGAGACGGGAGTTTTTGGTCGCGTCATTCCGGTCCTCGATGAACCCGGTGAGATCGAGGGTGGTCTCCGCCCCTGGTCCCCGGTACTGCACTCTGGCTCCGGTGGAGAGCTGAACCGCGTTGTTCGCCTTCTGGAAGGAGAACCCCAGGTCGAAATATCCATTGAGCCGGGCCAGGAACTTCCCCTGGATCGGCGTCATCCCCACGATCTCGGACAGTTGAAGGGTGACACCCCCTAAGACCAGTCGGCCGCCCTGACCCAGAGCGAGGGGACCGTAGAACTTACGGCCCGTGGCCAGGCGTACTTCCAGGATGGTGGACGTGCTGATCCGATCGACCTTGTCCCATTCGATGTAGATGGTGCCCAGGTCGTCGGTCGAGTACTTGAGCAACCCCCGCGACAGAGACTTCACCTCTCCGGTGATCCGGTCTCCATTCCGGATCCAGACCGAATCGGTCTTTTGCGCCTCGGCGGCGCCAGCGCCGATGCCGAGGAGGAGGAAAACCCCCGGCATGACCGACAGACGGGTGACTGCCGTACTGGCTACCCTGCCGCCGAGTCTGCCGGAGCCGCTTCCCGGAGGGGCTGCGCCCCCTTTCCTCCTACCACGCGTTTGACCGTGGTGCCGGCCGGGATCCTATCCGACGCCGAGTCGAGCCCGTTTATCACTGCCAGACGTTCCACCGGTATCGTGGACGGATATGCCTGGTTGAACTCCGCCAGCGACATCTCCTTGTCCAGTTTCACCAATTCCACCTTGTAGGGCTCCACGTCGAGCCGGGCCTTATCGGTCAACTCGGAAAAGCTGTTGATGGTGTGTTTGAACGTCTCGTCGTATGTCTGAAGCTTGCCTCCGGGAGTGTAGCCCAGGAGCTGGTACGTCAGGTCTCCATATTTGACAAAGGTGACCATACCCTGAATGGGGCCTTGCTCTGTCTGCGTCTCGAAGTAGCTCGAGACGGCCGGCAGGCCATTGATCGGGGCGCTCGATGGCTGACTGCCCTTTATCCCCTCCTGGCCGAGGAACTGTTTGGCGGCCTCGTCGGGCGAGCCCTTACCCGGGGCGGTGAGCTGCAGCATCGCGTCCTGCTGCGGGCTGATCGCGACCAGCGCTTCGGGAGAGTTCTTCGACTTCCAGCCCGATGGTAGGTCCAGTTTGAACTTCAGCCCGGGGTGGTAGAACGTGTTTCCTTCGATGTATCCCTGCCTGGGGTCCTCGCCATAGGTCATACCGGTCAGAATCGGCAGGTATTCGGCCCGAGCCTGTCTGAGCTGCTCCTTCGGGACCGAGAGTGTGTCGAGACGCTTGAGAGTGGCCTGGATCCGGTTGCCCGGATTGGGATGAGTCGATTCCCACTCGGGAATGTCCCCGGCGCCCTCCAACTTGCTGACGCGCTGCAGGGTCTCGAACATGGTGGCCATGGCGTGCGGATCGTAGCCCTCCTTCACCATGTACTTGAAGCCGAGCTGGTCGGATTGGCTCTCGGCATCACGCCCATACTTGAGGAACAGCACACCCAGCCCCTGAGAAGCGAGACCCGCGTACCGGGCGATGTCCGACGAGATGATGCTCCCCACTCCGAGCCCGACCTGGGCCAACTGCTCCCGGGTCATCTGCTGGACCGAGTGCTTGGCGGTGACGTGCCCGATCTCGTGCCCCAGCACTCCGACCAGCTCCGCCTCGTTGTTCATGTGGGTCAGGATGCCGCGGGTGACGAAGATAGAACCGCCGGGCAGGGCAAAGGCATTGACGGTCGGATCGTCCATCACGTAGAAAGCCCAGGGCAAGTTGGGGCGCTCTGATTTCGTGGCGATGGCCATGCCGAGCTTGGTCACGTAGTCCTGCACCTGCTGATTGTCGTACACTCCCATCGTTTTGACGATCTGCTGGGCGTACTGTTGGCCCATTTGGATCTCCTGCGATTCCGACACCAGGGACAGCTCGCTTTTGCCGGTAGCAGGATTCCGGGCACAGGACACCAACCCGGCCGCGGCCAGGGCGGTAAGTGAGCCGGCTTTCCAGAAGGCTGCGCGCATGATGCCTCCCTTTCTCCAGTATTGTCGTCGGAGTGGACCGGGCAAATCACGCCCGGTGGATCTCGCAGGTGAGCTCCTACTCGGGCTGATCGACCATGATGGTGAGGCCCGTGAGCTGAAACGGTTCGCGGAACGGCACCAGCCGGGTTCGGTATGCCAGCATTCTGGTCGGAAGCAACGGAGGCTCAGCCCTCGGTTGGTCTGGGAACCTGAATGTTCTTCGGTCCACGACGTCTATCCGCCGGAGCCACGTCGGTCCCGCATCCAGGGAGAGCTCGCGGCCATCGTCGGATAACTGCCAGCGGCCCACGTACGCCAGAGTCAGCTGGTGTCCGCAGTCCGGGTCCCGGCCGACCTGTTGCAGGGAGAAGAGGTGGCTGGGCAGGAGCGTCAGGACCAGCTCGTCATGCCCCACTTCGCCACAGGAGTAGTGACTGGAATACGTTCCCGGCACCGTGGGCCCCGGCCCCTGGGATCCTGCGGCGAGGCAGCCCACCAGCAGGAGCACCCCGAGCTCGGATCCGCAGGGTAGGGAGCCAAACCATGTGCGCGTCCCGGAGCTGCGGGTTCCCGGGTTCCTCATCACGTGCAGGTGGCGTCTCCGTGGCGGGCGGAATCAACGACGGCAGATGCAAGGTGCCACCGCATTCGTGGCTTAGCCTACTGTTACAACTGACAGTTCCGGGCGGACAGACAAAGAGAGGGAGCTGCGTCTCTTGGGGACAATTCCTATTGACTGGGTCCCCTTTGGCTTTTAGGATGGATCGCGCATCCAAAACCGTTTGAGAATCATTCTCAATTTTAGGAAGTCACGTGATCAGGCATTCGATCCCCCTGCTCATCCTGGCCGGTCTGCCCGCTGCGGCATTGGCCCAGAGTGATTCATCCCGAACAGCCCAGCGAGACACCACTCCGCTCACCCTTCCGACCTTAGAGGTC
>DATKJJ010000199.1:0-9114 GCA_035543695.1 Gemmatimonadales bacterium
GCCGTGGCCTGTGCCTCCACCGGAAACACCTCGGCGTCTCTTGCGGCCTACGCGGCGCAGGCCGGAATTCCGGCCCTGGTGCTGGTCCCGTCGGGCGGGGTGGCCACCGGGAAGTTGGCGCAGACGCTCGCCTATGGCGCCCGCACGCTGCTGGTCCGCGGCGACTTCGACCAGTGCCTCCGGCTGGTAGATCAGGCCACCACCGAGCTGGCTGTCTACCTGCTCAACTCGATCAATCCATTTCGGATCGAGGGGCAGAAGACAGTCATCTTCGAGCTGCTGCAGCAGCTATCCTGGGATGCACCCGATTGGATTGTTTTTCCGGCTGGAAATCTGGGAAACACCGCGGCCTTCGGCAAAGCCCTTCGCGAAGCTCACGACTGGGGACTCATCGCGCGCAAGCCTCGCCTCGCGGCCGTGCAGGCGGAAGGGGCTGCACCGTTCGCTCGCAGCTTTGCGGAGGGGTTTAGCCGGCGACACCGGGTCAAAGCGGATACCGTAGCCACGGCAATCAAGATCGGAGACCCGGCTTCATACGACCGGGCGGTGGCCGCGATCCGGGAGACCAACGGCGTGGTGCTCTCGGTCCCTGACTCTGAGCTGCTCGAGGCCAAGGCTGTCATCGATGCCTCGGGAGTGGGCTGTGAGCCGGCCAGCGCTGTGACTCTTGCCGGACTCCGGCGGCTGGTTCAGCAGGGCAGCGTGAAGCCGGCCGACCGAGTGATCGGCGTTCTCACCGGGCACATCTTGAAAGACCCGGGTCTGCTGCTGCGGTATCACCAGGAGCTGGACCCCCCGCCGCCGGGCGCCAACCGTCCCATCGAGATCGAGCCAACGCTGGAAGCTCTGGAGGCGGTGCTCCGCGCTGACTCGTGACCGGGGAATCCTCCCAAAAACATGCTCGAAACAGAGTGTGCGGCAGTCCGGTTCCAATCAATTCCTGAGGCCGAATTCCCGTTTTCAGAGGGGAAATTCCATTTTGCCTATTGCAACTGGACGCAGTCTGTTTACTGTTTGACACGGTAGTTTTGCTGGTTCCGGGGTGCACGCCTAGTTCTCACTCAAGAGGGAGACTCGCGATGGCCACCAAGAAAAAGACTGCCGGTAGGAAAAAGTCCAGCAAGAAATCTTCACGTCGGCCAGCAACACGGAAGAAGGCAGCCAAGAAGACCACCAGAAAGAAATCCTCTTCCGGTAAGAAGCGCGCCCCAAATCCCGCATTCATGAGACCTTTGCAGCCCAGCGCAAAGCTCGCCGCGGTCATCGGCAACAGCCCGATGCCTCGGACGCAGGTCATCAGCAAACTCTGGGCATATATCAAACGGAACGGGTTGCAGGACGCCAAGAATCGGCGGGCCATCAACGCCGACGAGAAGCTCCGTCCGTTGTTCAACAACCGGAGCCAGGTTACCATGTTCGATCTGGCCAAGATCGCAAATCAGAATCTCAGCTAGCTAGCTCCGGCAGTCCCCGGAGGAGAGTGAGGGCGCCCCCGCTGGGGCGCCCTTTTTATTCGCGATTCTTTCTCCTGCATTCTATTTTCCACCGCCTATGGCCGGCGAATACATTTTCACCATGCAGGACCTCCGAAAGGTGGTCCCTCCCTCCCGCGAGATCCTCAAGGGCATCTACCTCGCGTTTTATCCCGGCGCCAAGATCGGCGTTCTGGGATCGAACGGCGCAGGAAAGTCGACGCTGCTCCGCATCATGGCAGGGGTGGACAAGGACTTCCTGGGTGAGGCCCGTCCCCTTCCCGGGATCAAGATCGGCTATCTCCCGCAGGAGCCGTTGCTCGATCCCCAGAAGGACGTACGGGGAAACGTGATGGAAGGAGTGCAGGAGCAGCAGGCGCTGCTGGACCAGTTTAATGCCATCAGCGCGCAATTCGCCGAGCCGATGGACGACGATCAGATGACCCGCCTCCTGGAGAAGCAGGGCAATCTGCAGGAGCGGATCGATAACCTGGGTCTGTGGGAACTGGACCACAAGATCGATCTCGCGATGGATGCGTTGCGGCTGCCGCCGGGAGATGCGGACGTCAGCACGATCTCCGGCGGCGAAAAACGGCGGGTTGCCCTCTGCCGTCTGCTGCTGGAGCAGCCGGACATGCTGCTCCTGGATGAGCCTACCAATCACCTCGACGCCGAGAGCGTGTGGTGGCTGGAGCGGTATCTCGCCGAGTTCAAGGGGACGGTGGTGGCGGTCACCCACGACCGGTACTTCCTCGACAACGTCGCCGGCTGGATCCTGGAGCTCTACCAAGGCGCCGGCATTCCGTGGGAGGGGAATTACTCCTCCTGGCTGGCACAGAAAGAGCGCCGCCTGTCGCAGGAGGAAAAACAGGCATCGGCCCGGCAGAAGACGCTGCAGCGGGAGCTGGAATGGATCCGGATGTCGCCCCGCGCCCGACAGGCCAAGAGCAAGGCCCGCATCACCGCATACGAGGAGCTCCGGGCCGAGAGCGAGCGGCAACAGGAAGGCAGCACCGAAATTCTGATTCCGGTTCCGGACCGGCTGGGCGACGAGGTGGTGGTGGCCAAGGGTCTGAGCAAAGGATTCGGGGAACGCCTGCTGATCGAGGACCTGAGCTTTTCACTCCCCCGGGGCGGCATCGTTGGCGTGATCGGCCCCAACGGTGCGGGCAAGACGACGTTGTTTCGCATGATCACCGGTCAGGAGGAGCCGGACGGCGGCTCGCTCAAGGTGGGATCCACCGTCCACATCGCCTACGTGGACCAGAGCCGGGAGACACTCGATCCCGAGAAGACCGTGTACCAGGAGATCTCCGGAGGCCAGGACCAGCTGCAGTTCGGCAAGCGCACCGTGAACGCCCGGGCTTACGCCGCGGGATTCAACTTTCGGGGCGCCGATCAGCAGAAGAAGGTGGGAACCCTCTCCGGTGGAGAGCGAAATCGGCTGCACCTGGCCAGGCTGCTCAAGAGCGGCGGAAACCTGCTCCTGCTGGACGAACCAACCAACGACCTCGACGTGGATACCCTGCGGGCTCTGGAGGAGGCGCTCCTCGGCTTTGCCGGCTGCGCCGTGGTCATCAGCCACGACCGCTGGTTCCTGGACCGGATCGCCACCCATATCCTGGCCTTCGAGGGCAACAGCGAGGTGGTCTGGTTCGAGGGCAATTACCAGGACTACGCCGCCGACTACCACCGGCGCAAAGGCGCCTCAGTCGACCAGCCGCATCGAATCCGGTATAAAAAGCTGGTGCATTAGCCGGGCGGCGGGGCAGAACCTGGTGAAGCAACGCCGCAGAACAGCCGATGCTTTTTCCGTTTCGGCCTGATTCGATTGCTCAAACCGCGCCGCTGCCCGGCGGCCCCACTGCCCCACTATTATTGTCCATGCTCACCCCACAGAGTCGCATTCCCTACCTGCCGGCCCGCATCGAGGGTCTCTCAGCGCTCGCCATGAACCTGTGGTGGAGCTGGAGTCGGGAGGCTCGGGCGCTCTTTCAGTCAATCGACGTCGCGCTGTGGCATCGCACCCGACACAACCCCCTGGAGCTGCTCTGCCGGGTGGAGCCGGCACGCCTGGCCGCCTGCGCCAGCGACAGTGACTTTCTGCGGCGCTACGACACGGTCATGCAGAGCATGGAGCACGAGGCAGATCACAGCGATACCTGGTTTGCCCGGAACTATCCCGACCTGAATGGCCGCCCCGTGGCCTACTTCTGCGCCGAATTCGGCCTCCACAACTCGGTGCCGATCTACTCGGGTGGTCTCGGTGTGCTTGCCGGCGACCACTGCAAATCCGCCAGTGACCTGGGTGTTCCGCTGGTCGGTGTCGGGCTGTTCTACCGCAAGGGCTACTTCGATCAGCGGTTGAGCCTGGAAGGGTGGCAGGAGGACAGCGACGAAGAGTACGACGTGAGCGCCACTCCTCTGGTTCCGGTGATGGGATCGGGCCGGCAACCCTGGGTCACGACGGTGCAAACCTCGGGACGGCCGGTGCACGTGCGGGCCTGGCAAGTCATGGTGGGACGGGTTCCCATCTACCTGCTCGACACGAACCTCGATGCCAACCATCCCGACGACCGCGGGCTGATGAACAAACTCTACGCTGGCGGGCCCGAGCTGCGGGTGCGGCAGGAATGGATCCTCGGTGTGGGCGGAGTCCGGGTGCTTCGGGCTATAGGGATCGATCCAGGCGTGTGGCATGCCAACGAGGGTCACGCGGGGTTCATGTTCATCGAGCGACTGCGCGAGCTGATCGTCGCCGGCACCCCACTGGATCAGGCGATACAACAGGTTCGCGCACAAAGTGTATTCACCACTCACACCCCGGTGCCGGCCGGGCACGATGCGTTTCCTGCCGACCAGCTCGAGGCCTGCACCGGCCCGGTCTGGGAAGAGATGGGCATTGGCCGGGAGCAGCTGCTCGGCCTGGGAGCGCATCCGGGTCATACCAATCAGTTCCATATGACCGCGCTCGCCATGCGGCTCTCGGGCCGGGTGAACGGCGTGTCGAGGCGACATGGCCAGGTCACTCGCAATTTGTGGCGGGATCTCTGGCCCAACCGGCCGTGGGAAGCGGTTCCGGTCACCCACGTCACCAACGGCGTGCACCTCGCCACCTGGATGTCGAGTCCGGTCATGGCACTCCTGGACGAACATCTGGGGCCCGATTGGGGAGACCGGCTGGAGGAGCCAAGCTTCTGGGATCAGGTCCTGACGCTCGATCATACCCAGCTCTGGGAAGCCCATCTGAAACAAAAAAGGGCGCTGGCTAACTTCATTCGGGAGGACACCCGGCGGCGCTTTGCCGGCCAGCTCAAGGAAGCCTCGCAGGTGGTGGGCGCGGGGACGCTGCTCGACCCCATGGCCTTCACCATAGGCTTTGCCCGCCGGTTTGCCACCTATAAGCGGGCCAACCTGATGTTCCGTGAAATCGATCGGTTGCGCCGGCTGCTGGTGGACCCGTGGCGGCCGGTGCAGATCATCTTCGCGGGCAAGGCGCATCCGGCTGACAATCCTGGCAAGGAAGTGCTGCAGAGCGTCTATCAGTTCACCCGGGATCCGGGGTTCGAGGGGCGGGTGGCGTTTCTGGAAGATTACGACATGCACCTGGCTCACCTGCTGGTGCAAGGAGTGGATCTCTGGCTGAATCTTCCCCGGGCTCCCCTCGAGGCCTCCGGCACCAGTGGAATGAAAGCGGCGCTGAATGGGGTGCCTCAGCTGAGTACGCTGGACGGCTGGTGGCAGGAAGGGTACGACGGCTTGAGCGGGTGGGCGATCACTCCGGCGGCAGAAGGTATGGATGCCGATGCGGCCGATGCCGAAGACTTCTACCGGCTGCTGGAGGAGCAGGTGGTGCCGCTCTACTACACCCGCAACGCCAACGGCGTTCCGCTCGGCTGGGTGGAAAAAATGCGGCATGCGCTGCGGCTCGCCGGCAGCCGCTTTACCGCGCGACGGATGATGCGAGAATACGTGCAGGAGTACTACGCTCCGGCAATTCAGGGGGAGGCGTCAGGCGACGACCCACCCACGGCATGAGACGAATGCGATGGCGACAATGCGTGAGCCGGACCGGGGGGTAGCCGGGTCGGCGCCGCCGCTCCGTACGGCCGCCGGTCAGCCGGTGTCCGTCGTGCACGTGACGGCAGAGTACTACCCGTACGCCCGAATCGGTGGTCTGGCCGAAGCGGTAAGCGGTCTGGCCAACTTTCAGCGCGCCGCCGGATTGAACGTCGCGGCCATTCTTCCTCTCTATCGCACGGTCCGTGATGTCGATCCCGACCTCGAGCCAGTGGGTCAGCCCTTCATGGTTCCGATGGGCACCCACAGCGAGGAAGCGCGGGTGTTCCGGGTGTCCGGCGCCAGCGCCGGGCCCCAGGTCTTCTTCATCGAGCACCTGGATTACTTCAACCGACACGGGATCTACGGCGAAAACGCAATAGACTACCTCGACAACGCCCGGCGCTTCGCGTTCTTTGCGCTGGCGGCCGTAACAGCGCTGCCTCGACTGATGCCCGGAGCAGTCCTCCTGCACGCCCATGACTGGCACACTGCGCTGGCGCTGGTCTATCTCCGGACACTCCTGAAGGATCGATTCAGTGCCCCGGTCACCGGCGTGCTGTCGGTCCACAATCCAGGTTATCAGGGGCACTTTCCGCCTGACGTGATGCCGCAGATCGGACTCCCCTGGGAGCTGTACAACTGGCGGCAGATGGAATGGTACGGCAAGGTCAATTTTCTCAAGGGCGGTCTCGCCTTCGCCGATTTCGTCACCACGGTCAGCCCCACCCAGGCCGAGGAGCTCCGGACGCCGGGCGGAGGTTTCGGCCTGCATGAGGCATTCATCTGGCTGGCCGATCGCCTGGTGGGGGTCCTCAACGGTATCGATCAGCATACCTGGAACCCGGCCAACGACCGGCAGATCACCGCCCAATATTCGCCCGAGGAGCTGGAGGGAAAGCGCCGCTGCAAGGCTGGGCTGCAGCGATCCTTCGGGCTGCCGCAAAGGCGAAAGGTTCCCCTGTTCGGAATGACCGGTCGCATGGTCACCCAGAAAGGGCTCGACCTCATACTGCAGAGTCACGAGCTGCTGAACACCGATGCGCAGTTCGTGTTCCTCGGCAGCGGTGAGCAGAAGTATGAGACCGCGCTGGTGGAGCTGGCCTCCTCGGCCCCGGACCGCGTAGGAGTACAGCTCGACTTTACCGACCGTCTGGAGCACCGGCTCATGGCTGGAGCCGACATCTTCCTGATGCCATCATTGTACGAGCCCTGCGGCCTCACCCAGATGCGGGCTCAACGCTACGGCTCCCCCCCAATCGTGCGACACGTTGGCGGCTTGGCCGATACGGTGGAAGATTCGCTGACCGGGTTCGCTTTTGACCCGTACACTCCGGAAGCCTTCATGGAGGCTACTTTTCGCGCGCTGGACTGCTTCAATGATTCTTCCACTTGGCAGAACATCATGCGTCAGGGTATGGCTCGGGACTTCAGCTGGGAGCGATCCGTGGCCACCTATCTCGACGTATACCGGCGCGCCGTCAATCGGGCTGCGGCGGCGGCGTGAGCGCGCGATCGATGGATTTCGTTTTTACCCTGCACAGCCACCTGCCCTACGTGTTGAACCACGGACGGTGGCCGCATGGCAGCGACTGGCTGTGTGAGGCGGCGCTCGATACCTATCTCCCGCTTTTAGAAATCCTCCGGGGACTCGAAGCCGATTCTATCCCCGCCCCGGTTACCATCGGTTTCACGCCGGTTCTCGCCAATCAGCTCATCAATCCCACCTTCGTCTCCGAAATGGAGACCTACTTCGACCAGCGGATTGCCGCATGCGACGAGGCTCCGGCTTCCTTGGCCAAGACCGGCGATAGTCACCTTCTGCCTCTGGTGCAGTACTGGCGAGAGCGATTGCTCCGGCTACGTGCGCTGTTTCGTGGTGTAGGGCAGGACATCATTGGCGCCTACCGCGCTCTCGAGACCGCAGGCCGGCTGGAGATCATCGGGTCGGCGGCCACTCACGGCTACCTGCCGCTGCTCGCCCGAGACGAAAGCATCCGGCTGCAGCTGGCGGTGGGCGTGTCCGAGCATCGCCGGATATTCGGACGATCGCCCAACGGGTGCTGGCTGCCCGAATGCGCCTACCGGCCAAGAGGACCGTGGGAGCCGTGGCCTACGGCACCAAAGACGGGAATACGCCGCGGGATCGATGAGCATTTGGCCGATGCCGGCTTTCAATTCTTCTTCGTCGACGCCCATCTGGCGGCAGCGGGCAGACCGCTCGGCCTTTCGGGCGATCCGGCAGGCGATCCTACGGTCCACGCCCCACTCACCCGGCCGATGTCCACCGAGCCGCTGCGCTCTCCCTATCGGGCCTACCGAGTGGCCCACGGGCCGGTGGCCGCCTACGTCCGAGACCCCAAGGCCTCGATGCAGGTGTGGAGCCGGTTCGAGGGCTATCCCGGCGATGAGTGGTACCTGGAATTCCACAAGATGCGCTGGCCCGGCGGACTCAAGTTGTGGCGGGTGAGCGGGGCCGGCGTCGACCTGGGCCAGAAGCAGCCCTACAACCCGGACACCGCAGCGGATCGCGCTCGGGGGCACGCGGATCACTTTGCGCACCTGCTCGCCGACATCGCCGCCGGTCAGTCGCAAAATCGCGAGGGCGTGGTGGTGGCACCCTTCGACACCGAGCTCTTCGGTCACTGGTGGTTCGAGGGACCCATGTTCCTGGGCGATATGTACCGCGCACTGGTCCGGCAGCGGGAGATGATTGCCCCAGCGACGGGCTCTCGGCATCTGCGGCAACATCCGCCTCGAGCCGCCATCAGGCTTCCGTGGGGCTCCTGGGGCGCCAACGGCGATAGCAGCATGTGGCTGAGCCAGCATACTGCCTGGACCTGGGAGCGACTCTGGCCTCTGGAACAGTCGTTCTGGGACGTGGCTCCCAACAGCATCGCCGCTCCGGCGGCGCGACCGGTTCTGGCACAGGCGGCTCGTGAGCTGCTGCTGGCCCAGTCCTCGGACTGGCAGTTCATCATCTCCACCGGAGCGGCCGCCGATTACGCCGAGGAGCGCATTCGGCAGCACTGCGCCGATGCCGAAGAGCTGATCGCGGCGCTGGCTGCGGGCAGCGACTCTCACCTGGAGAGTGCGCAGCGCCGAGCGGAGGAGCTGGGACAGCGGGATCAATTGTTTCCCAATGTCATTCCGGCAATTGCCGCCGCCCTGGGCGGATCGCGTTCCCTCGTAGTCGGATAATCATGCCTCCCCCTCCCATCCGTTTCGTTTTTGGTCTCCATTTGCATCAACCAGTTGGCAACTTCGATCATGTGTTCGAGCAACACGTGGCCGATGTGTATCGCCCTATCCTGGAACGGCTGTCTGGGCGGGGATTTCTGCCCGCCGTATTACATCTCTCCGGGCCGCTGCTCGAGTGGCTCGAAGCCAACAACACCGGATATCTCGATTTCCTGGGCCGGTTGGTCAGCGACGGAAAGGTGGAGCTGCTCCTGGCCGGTTTCTACGAGCCGGTGCTCGCCTCGCTTCCCCGCCGCGACCGGGTCGAACAGATCCAGTGGATGCACGAGGCCATCCGCCACCGGTTCGGCGTGGACGCGAGGGGTCTCTGGCTCACCGAGCG
>DATKJJ010000200.1:0-9272 GCA_035543695.1 Gemmatimonadales bacterium
GAGCAGAGCCGTATCGGCACCAGATGCTTCAGGGTGACGCAACGGTCTTGACTCGCCTGCGCGCGGCAGGAGCGGTTCTCTGTGCCAAGCTCGGCATGGTGGAGCTCGCCGGGGGAATGGGATATAACCAGGCATTCGCGAGTTTCACCGGTCCGGGCAAGAGCCCCTGGGATCCGAGCCGTTGGTCGGGCGGATCGTCCAGCGGTCCTGGGTCTGCCGTCGGCGCGGCGATGGTCCCATTCGCTATCGGGTCCGAAACCTGGGGGTCGATTCAGTTTCCCTCGGCATTCTGCGGGGTAAGCGGTCTGCGTCCCACCTACGGCCGGGTGAGCCGGCACGGCGCGATGGCACTGAGCTGGACGATGGATAAGCTGGGCCCCCTGGCCCGCACCGCCCGTGATTGTGGGATCGTGCTCGCAGCGATGGCTGGTCCGGACCCCGAGGATCCGTCGAGTCTTCCTGAGAAGTTCGTCACTCCATCAGCCACGGCCTCTCGCCGGTTCCGGATTGGTATTTTGAAGGGCACGCGGGAGAAGGTTCAACCGGAAGTTCTGCAGAACTTCGAGAATTCGCTCTCGGTATTGCGAGAGTTCAGCGATCTGGTGGAGAATCTCGAGCTACCAGATCTCCCCTTCGATGCGGCGGCGAGCATTATCATCGACGCGGAAGGAGCAAGCGCCTTTGAGCCGCTGTTCCAGAACGGCAGCATTACCACGCTCACCGCTCCGGAGGATCGTCTCGGCGGGTATGCCGGTCTCGTGATCCCGGCAAAGGATTACCTGCGAGCGCTGCGGGTCCGGCGTATTGCGGCTAAGGCCCTCGATGGCCTGCTGAGCCAGGTCGATGCCATCGCTGCTCCATCGCTGCCCACCGTGGCCTGGCCCATCGATCGGCCGTTCGACAAGGCGTATCCGGCATTTCCCGGTGGAACCGATATCAGCGGAGCCGCCAATCTCTGCGGGGTGCCCGGGCTCTTCATGATGAACGGACAGGGAGAGGCCGGATTGCCGACCAGCCTGCAGCTGACGGGTCGCGCCCTGGGGGAAGCCGCCCTGCTGGAGATCGGCATGCAATACCAGCAGCGCACGACATTTCACCGTCTCCGGCCAAATGGGTTGTGACTCTCGTCAAATCATCGTTATATCTGGGGTTGCCCAATCATCCGGATACAGGAGCCATCGTGACAGTGTCTTATCTGCCGCCATCGCCCTCTGCTCTAGCCCGCGCTAGGTGGGAGGACATAGAACCATTTTTCGAGGAACTGGCGGCGCGTCAGCTGGACTCAGACAACATCACCGCATGGCTTCACGAGTGGTCCCGGCTGGAGGAACTGGTAACCGAGGCCGCGGCCCGGGCCATGATTGCCTACACCATCGACACCAGCGATCGAGACAAGGAAGCCGATCACCTCCGCTTCTCCACCGAAATCCTGCCTCGAATGGAGGAACGGAGCGTCGAGCTGGCCCGGAAGCTGTTGGCCAGCGGCTTCCGCACGCCCGAGCTCACTACCACCCTGGCCCGTTTCCGAACCCAGATCGAGATCTTCCGGGAAGAGAACGTCCCCATCTTTGCTGAGCTGGAAGAGCACAGCGCGCGCTATCAGCGGATCACTGGATCGATGACCGCCGAGTGGGAGGGTATCGAGCGACCGCTGCCCCAGCTCCAGCCATTTCTGAAGAGTCCCGACCGGAGCGTCAGGGAGCGAGCCTTCCGGGCCGCCAGCGCACCTTACATCGAGAGCCGCAACCAACTGGCCTCGCTGTTCGATCAGATGTACCGGCTGAGAACCCAGGCCGCTCACAACGCCGGTTTCGCAAATTTTCGAGACTACATATTTCCCGCCAAGTTCCGCTTCGACTACACCCCGGCCGACTGCGAGAAGTTCCACGCTGCTATCGAGCAAACCGCTGCTCCCGCGGTGCAAAGGGTGCTGCAGCATCGGCGGGAGCGTCTGAAGTTGGACGTTCTCCGGCCCTGGGATCTGGCGGTTGACCCCTATCGCCGCACTCCGTTGCGCCCGTTCTCCGATGCTTCCGATCTGGTGGGCAAGGCCAAGCAGGTCTTCGATCGGGTGCATCCCTCGCTCGGCCGAGAGTTCCAGACCATGATCGACGAGGGCCTGCTCGACCTCGAGAGCCGCAAGGGCAAGGCGCCGGGTGGCTACTGCGAAACGCTCCACTTCCATGGCCGGCCGTTCATCTTCATGAACGCGGTCGGTCTGGTGGACGACGTAATGACCCTGTTGCATGAGGCAGGACACGCCTTTCACGCCTTTGCTTCTCACCCACTCCCGCTCATCTGGCAGCGTCATCCCGGGTCCGAGGCCGCCGAGCTCGCATCCATGTCGATGGAGTTCCTGGCGTCGCCCCATCTGGCGCAGCCGGTGGGATACTTCGATACCGTCGAAGCCCGAAGCGCCTGGCTGGAGCACCTGGAAGACGTGCTCCTGAGTCTGGTGCACATCGCCTCGGTGGATGCCTTCCAGACCTGGATCTATACCAGTGGTCAGGGCGGTGATGCCGGGGCCAGAGATGAGGCGTGGCTCCGGATACGGCAGCGCTTTGAGCGCGGAGTGGATTGGTCCGGCTTGGAGCAGGAGCGGGTGGCTCGCTGGTATAGGCAGCTTCACATCTTCATGTATCCGTTCTACTACATCGAGTACGGCATTGCCCAGATCGGAGCGCTCCAGGTCTGGCGCAACAGTCTGGATAACCCTACCAAAGCGGTGGCCCGCTATCGCGAGGCGCTTGCGCTCGGCGCCACTCGCAGCCTGCCGGACATCTATAGTGCCGCGGGTGCCCGGCTCACCTTTGACGTGGATGAGATCGGGCAGCTGGTGGAGCTGGTCGAGAACCAGATCGAGCGGGCCCGGGTGGAGCTCCCCCGTTGATTCCCGGGCGCCGAGAGGCAAAATTCCCCGGCTATGCCCGTCATAGGCCGGTAGCCGCGCACCCTCACGGAGATACTTGATGGCCAAAGAAGAAGGAATCGAGATGGAGGGTGTGGTCACTGAGGTGTTACCCGACCGCAACTATCGGGTCATGCTGGAAAACGGCCACGAAATTCTGGCCTACGCGGCGGGAAAGATGAGCAAGTTCAAGATTCGGGTGCTGGAGGGCGACCGGGTCAGCGTGGTGCTGTCACCCTATGATTTGACCCGTGGTCGGGTGATCTATCGGCATAAATGAGTCACTAGTTGCCAGCCGCCAGCCGCCAGCGTAGATGGCCAGGCTGAGGACTGAGGACTGACGACTGGTAACCAACAAAAAAGGCCGCTCGGGTGAGCGGCCTTTTTGTTCCAGACGGTGTTATTTCACCTTGGTTACGTTCTCGGCGGCGGGGCCCTTCGCACCCTGCACGATGTCGAACTCAACCCGGTCGCCCTCGGAAAGGCTGCGGAAGCCTTCCGCCTTGATGGCGGTGTGGTGGACGAAACAATCCTTGTCCCCATTCTCCGGGGTGATAAAACCAAAACCCTTCGCGTCGTTGAACCACTTCACCGTGCCGATGGTGCGAGCCATTGAGACAACTCCATGTTTATTTGACTGCGTCGGCTCCGGAACATCCGGTGTGCCGAGTTTTTATGAGCGCAGGCCTGTCCTGCGTCATAAAAAATGAAAAGACCCGAGGGCGATGTCCCGGGTCTTGAACGCCATTCGAAAAAGATTCCGATCGGTCAGACCTGCAACTGGGTACTAATCGCGGGGACAAATTTGTATTACCAGCGTCGTTAGTCAAGGGGGGAGCCGCGGAACCACCGGGCTGCGGCCCGGGCCCAGTCGGCCACCGGCTCTCGCCCGGGCGCGCCGGCGGCCTGGTTTACCGCCTGGAGAAACTCAGCCGCGGACGGATAGCGCTCGCTCACGTCCGCCTGAAGCGCCCGATCGAGCACCCGCTCCAGGGCTTCGCTCACATCCTCGCGCTGCCCTCGGGAGGTGGGGAACTGATTGGTGGTTTGCTTGGCCAGCACCTGTTCCGTGGTCAACCCGGGGAAGGGAGGAGTCCCCAGCAGCGCGTAGTAGGCCACCGCGGCCAGACTGTAGAGATCGGACCGCTGGTCCACCCGCTCGCCCAGCAGCTGCTCCGGGCTGGCGAACTGTGGTGTGCCGCTCTGGCTCGTGGCGCCGCCGTACTTTCCCCGGAGCGCCAGCGCCAACCCGAAGTCGGTGATCTGCAGGCTGCCGGTCTGATCGATCAGCATGTTTTCCGGCTTGATGTCGCGGTGCACCAGTCCCGATCCGTGGGCGTGTGCCAGAGCGGAGAGCGCCTCGCGCAGCAGCCGAAGCACTCGGTCCAGCGGTAGAGGCCCTTCTCGCTCAACCAGCTGGGCCAGACTCGGCCCGTTGATCAGCTCCATGGTATACCAGAGCAGGCCCGACCGCCCCCCGATATCGAAGATGTTGACGATGTTCGGGTGACTGAGGCCGGCGGCCAGCTGAGCTTCGCGCCGGAAGCGCTCCACCACTTCGGGATCCCGAGTGAGCAGCGGCTGCAGGACCTTGAGCGCCACCTCGCGTTCCAGGCTGAGGTCACGCACCCGGTACACCCGTCCGAAGCCGCCGGTGCCGAGCAGGCTGAGCAGCTCGTAGTCGTCGCCCAGCGCCCGACGCAGCCGCTTCTCCCAGCGGGCATTGTCTTCCGCGTCGGCCAGAGACCCCGGGGCCACGGCAACCGCCGGAGTTTCGAAGGTCCCGGCGTCTGAGGCGAAGTCCTCCAGCATCTCGGCAGCGGTCAGATACCGATCGTCCTGGGCCGGCTGCAGCGACCGCAGAATGATCCGTTCGATTGCTCTGGTGCAGGCGGGACGGAGCTCGGTTGGCCTGCGAAGCTGCGTCGGATCCAGCGGCGGCTCCTGCCCGGTGATCGTGACGTAGAGCAGGGCCCCCGCGGTGTAGACGTCGCTGGCGGCGTCGCCTGGAGCACCGTCGCGCACTTCAGGTGCCATGTAGGACAACCAGGTGGGCACCGTGCCGGGCGGGATCGCGGGAAGGGTATAGCTGCAGAACCGCAGGTCCGTGATCGTCGCTCGTCCGGCGGTGCTCAGCAGCACCGAAGGTGGGACGATCCGCCGGACGATGATGCCGTAGCCGTGGGCGTGCTCCAGCGCGCTCAGGATGTCGCGGGCCAGGGTGTGCACCATGGGAATCGGACGCGGCCCCCGGTGCAACGCCTGCTGCAGCCCCTCTCCCTCGATCCAGTTGCCCACCCGGAATGCCAGATCCCCGATGATCCCTGCGTCGTACACATGCCGGATTGCCGGATGATCCAGTCGGCTGAGCGCCTCGGCTTCGCTCAGAAACCACGCGCGGATGGCCGGATCTTCGTAGAAGTTGACCCTGAGGCTGATCCGCCGCTTGAGGATCAGGTCGTATGCCTCGAACAGAACCTGCTCGGCCGACGCGGCAACGGTGCGCTCCAGGCGATAGCGGTGCCCCAGAGTCTCCTGGGTCCGCTGGAAATAGCGGTAGGGCTCGATGGCGGTCAGCGCAGCAGTCCGCGGCGCCGCTCGACCCTGACTTCGCGCCCGCACACCGCCGGGTTACACCAGCGGCGGCTCTGATTGGGGGAATCGTCGGTGAAGAAGAGGGAGCACCCTTCGCCCGCGCAGCGGCGGACATAGATCAACGGCTCGGCCAGGGTGGCCGCGGCCGATTGGGCGATCGCCGAAAGCAGGGCAGGCCGCCGGGCCGGGGCAAACCGGAGCTGCCATGCCCCGCCGGTCCGGATCAGCTGGTGTTGGCCCGACTCCCGGGCGAGCTGCTGGTTGATGGCAGCAATGGCTCCTCCCGGGGGTTGCAGGCCGAGATCGAGTGCCTCGGCCAGGGCGGTCAGCCGCTGGCGCAGGCCAAGCGCCTCCGTCAGCAGAGGCGGCTCATGGTGGGAATGCAAACTTTGCACGTCGGCCCACCGCGCAATGGCCGCATCGTCCGGCAGCAGATCCGGCGCCGTCGGGGTGCGGCCTCTCGCCGTGTTGACGAAATCGAGCCAGATCGCGTCACCCAGCAGGGTGAACTCGGATGGGGTGGTGATAGCTAGCTCTCCGCGACTTCTACTGTGTTCCTGCCGCCCCGCTTGGCACGGTACAAGGCGTTATCGGCTGCAGCAAGCACGCTGCTCACGGTAGTTCCGTGCTGCGGTGACTCGGCAATTCCCATGCTCAGAGTACAGCTCCCGAACTCCGGGTTGGTTTTCTCGATCTCCCGGAGACTGGCCTGCACCCGGGCGACGAAGACCCGTGCCTCCGCGGGCTTTGTCATCGGCAGGATGACCAGAAACTCATCTCCCCCCAGCCGTCCCACCACGTCCAGCGCCCGGCACTGCTTCCGCAGCACCTGACCCACCTGCACCAGCAGCCGGTCGCCGGCCGCATGGCCCATGGTGTCGTTCACCACCTTGAACCGGTCGAGGTCGAGCAGCAGAACACTGGTGTGGAGCTGATGCCGCAGACTTCGCGCAATCTCGGCAGCGAGCCGGTCTTCCAGCGCTCGCCGGTTGCACAATCCGGTCAGCTCGTCGGTCGTAGCAGCACTGTGCAGCTGCTCGACCAGCTCTGAATTCTTGAGCGCAATGGCAGCGGCAAAGGACAGCGTCGCGGCCAGCTCCGACTCGGCTCTTCCGTAGAGCTTGTCGCTGATTCGGGAGCCAAGCACGAGCACCGCCATCCTTTCGGCGCCGGCATCCAGCGGCACGACCAGCTCCGCTCCCGGTCCTACCAGCTCGCTGATCGAGATGTCGTCCCCACCGATTGCACTGCTCCCGGGAGGAAGCGCCAGGTCGAGAGCGGCGCGATCGATCGGCGCGGGCCTCAGGCGATCATTCAGCGACCGAAAGACCCGGGGGACGTAGGTCTCGCCTTCAGCCCGGTACAGGCAGGCCCACCAGGCAAAGAAAACTTCCGCCATGAAGTCGAGGATCAGCTGCTCGGTCTCCTCGGTCGAATGCACCGACGAGAGCAACCGGGCGACCTGCCTCAGGGCCCGGAGTTGGAACACGGCGTCATCCAGCGAGGCCTGGCGCTCGAGCAAAATGCTGCGCAGCTCGATAACTACGCTGAGTCCCAGCGCCAGCGGCATGGCCACCGAGCGCATCTCTTCCGCGACCAGGGGATCCGCGTGGATGGCTACCTCGGTTTGACCGCTGGCCAATCGGGCGACCTCGGCCGCGTCCTCAAATCCGACCGAGGGTCCCACCCGGGAAGCCGAATTGGTGGGCGAGGTGATGCTGAGCCAGATCCGCTCGCTCTGAAATCGGCGGACCAGGGCCACCCGGCAGCGCTCGAACAGCTCCCCTTCGGTTCGGGAGAGCCGACAGGCTGCTGCAAAGGCGCTGGGTAAGTTGGCGATGGATGGGTAAGGCGTGGAACCCATGGTCCCTAATGTACCAGCACCTCTCTTCGCGGGGGAGCGGGCAGAGAGACTTGTGCCGGGAACGCCCACCCGCTACATTCAGGGCAACGACTTGTACGACATAGCCCTTTGGGGCCCCAGGGATTTCGGCTTTGCAGCCTGGGTGATCAAAACTGCTAAAGCTCCTGGTCCCGGCGAGCATGGCTCTGCCGGGATTTGTGTTTCTATCCCCCGGTCATTTCAGCGTCGGAGAGCAGCGGCGACCGCCGTGTCGGCTGGTAATGCGCCGTTGATATGCACCAGTCCCACCGCCTCCCGCCAGTTATCCTTGCCTCCCCACAGAGTCACGAATTGAGCGCTTTGGGCGTTTTCGTCCGCCTTGACCGCGTGACGGTTGGACACAACCGAGTCAGTGGCCTGCTGAACATGTCCACCCAGGATCAGGTCCAGCTTGGCTTCTCGCCCGAGCAGGTTCCGGTCGGCGTCGGTGCTCTGGTGAGTGATGGCCACGATCAGGTCAGCGGAGTCGGCGCCCAACATCTGAATGGTCCGGTGAGCCGCGCTGTCGGGATTGGTACACCGGACGCCGTTGGGATAGGCACCCTGAAGAGTCACCCCGAACAGACCCACCTTGTGGCCCGAGACCCGAACCGTGTCCCAGGGAACCACCTTGGGCAACGGGGTTCCGTCCGGCCGGGTGCAGTTGCTCGAGATCCAGGTGAACTGGGATTCGGCCACCAGGGTGGCCAGCGCATCCGGACCGAGGTTCAGCTCATGCTCGCCGAACGTGGCGAAATCCAGGTGGGCACGATTGAGCAGATCCACCATCCGCTTTGCATCTGAGCCCAGCGCGTTCCCGGCCAGGACAAAGAGGATCGGCCCCTGATCCGCCAGCCGCTGTCGTACCGTAGCCACCCGCGCAAGCCCGCCCAATCCATTGGGCAGGGTATCGGGCAGCTGCACGTCGTTGATAGAGAGGAAGCGAACCGGGTCGAGCGGAATCGGCGGCGGCGCGCCTCCGTAGCAGCTCAGGAGGAGAGTCAGCAGGAGCAGCGCGAGATTTTTCACAGATCCACCTCGCGCTGTCGCAGGCTGCGAACCAGATCGGCGCTCATGAGCCGGAGCTCCGACATCATCTCCCGCTGGGGCCAGTCCGTTCGGGAGGTGAGTATCTCCAGCATGGAACGGTACCACCAGATGGTCTGGGCCGATCCGGCCCGAGAAACCGTGCGGAGGTATTCCACCCCGAGCCGCCGGAGCGCGGTCATGGTCGACCCGCAGGCATGGATCTCATCGGCCACGCAGATGTCGAGTGCCCGGGGCTCGGCGATCGCCAGCTGGGTCAGGTATTCCTGCTTCCGCGCCTGCCATGCCCGCTCGTCGCCCCGACGGTCGAACTTTGGCTCCAGCGCGTCCTTGGCCACGGCCAGGACAACAGGACCGAATTTGTCGGCGATCTTCCGCTCCAGCTCCGGCCGCTTGTCGGGGAGAGCCTCCTCCAGCACATGGTGGAGAATCCCGGCGACGATGGTGATCTGGTCGCAGTCGTACCGGGCCAGGATGATGGCGACGTTGGCTGGGTGAGCCAGATAGTCCATCCCTGCCCCGATGGGGGCCATGGCACCGTGGTATTTGGCGGCAAAGGCAAACGCGTGGTTGATGCGGTCGGAGTAGCCGTTCATCCTCAGCGGGGCAGAAGGGCAGCGGGGCAGGGGGGCAGCAGGACGTCAGCGGCAGCTCGCAGGTAGCTCACTCTGCTCCGACTGCCAAGCCGCCCCGCTGCCCCGCCGCCCCGCTTACGGAATGCCAAGAAGCTTATGCGTCTGCAGGCTGAGCCGCCAGCGCGGATGGGCCAGGCAATAGCTGAGTGCAGCGGCGGTGTTGGCCTGCCGTTCCGGTCCGTCCATCGGCTGCAGATAGAAGTGC
>DATKJJ010000201.1:0-7666 GCA_035543695.1 Gemmatimonadales bacterium
GGACATGCAAAACCTGCTCAATCGAGTCGGCCTCGGCACCGGAGTAGCCACTGCCCAACGCTGATCCGGTCCGCGGCCTGGAAGCGCAAGAGGCGCGGCTGGCCTGGGGGCTGGTTCTGCCGGCGCTGCTGACCATCCTCCTGATCGCGCTCTTTCCGCTGGTCTGGACCTTCTGGGAATCGCTGCATATGCACGATCTCCGGATGCCCTGGCTGGGGCGGCCATTCATCGGTCTGACCAACTACCTGGACGCGGTGCGGGACCCGCGATTCATCGGCGCGCTGGGGCATACACTCTTCTTTGCGGTCACCAGCGTCAGTCTGGAGCTGGTGATCGGTCTCTGGCTGGCGCTGGCGCTCAACCGCGCGTTCAAGGGACGAGGCCTGGTCCGGGCGGCGGTGCTGGTGCCCTGGGCGATCCCGACCGTTGTTTCGGCTCTGCTCTGGCGGTTCATGTTCGAGGGCCAGACCGGAATCGTCAACGCCGGACTGGTCAGCGTGGGCTTTATCCGCGAACCGATCGTCTGGTTCATCCAGGCCGCCACCGCCTGGGTGCCGATCATTCTGGCCGACGTCTGGAAGACCACTCCATTCGTGGCGCTGCTGCTGCTGGCCGGATTGCAGAACATCGACAGCTCGCTGTACGAGGCGGCCCGGATCGACGGTGCCAGCGCCTGGCGCCAGTTTCGCTACGTGACCCTTCCGCTGCTCAAACCGGCGATTCTCGTCGCCCTGATCTTTCGTACCCTCGACGCCTTCCGGGTGTTCGACCTGGTGTATGCCTTGACCGGTGGCGGACCGGGCACGTCCACCGAGCCCATCGCGCTCTACACCTTCAACGCGCTGCTGCAGAACCTGCAGTTCGGCTATGGCTCGGCGCTGTCGGTCATCGTGTTCCTGGTTACTTTCGCGCTGGCGATGGTGTACGTCCGGTTTCTCGGCGCGGACCTCACCGGAGCGCGCCGGTGACCGAGAAGAAGTGGTGGCCGGTGCTGGCGCTGACGCTCCTGGTGGTGGCAAGCGCTTTTCCCTTCTACTGGGCCATCCTGGCGTCGTTCACCCCCGAGGCCAGGCTGTTTCAAGGACCTTCGCTCCTCCCCGGGCACCTGGTGCTGGATCATTACCGGGCGCTGTTCACTCAGCGGAACTTCTGGGTCCCGATCCGGAACTCCCTCATCGTGGCGGGCTCGACCACGGCCTTTTGTGTTGGCGTGGGCTCGCTCTGTGCCTACGCGCTGGCCCGGCTCCAGTTTCGGGGCAAGCTGGCGCTCCTCGGGTTCATCCTGGCGGTTGGAATGTTCCCCCAGATCTCGGTGGTGTCGCCGCTGTACATGCTGCTCCGTTCCCTCAGACTGATCAACACCTATCCCGGCCTGATCCTCCCATACTTCACCTTTGCCATGCCGCTCACCGTGTGGCTCCTGGTGGGCTTCTTCCGCCAACTGCCTGCCGAGCTGGAGGAAGCCGCGATGGTGGACGGGGCCAGCCGGCTGCGCGCCTTTGCCGAGGTGATCGTTCCGCTGGCGCTGCCGGGATTGGCCACCACCGCGATACTCACCTTCGTGTACAGCTGGAACGAGTTTCTCTTCGCGCTTTCCTTCACCCTCGGTCCGGAGCGCCAGACCGTGCCGGTCGCCATCGCGCTGTTCCGGGGGATGTATCAGGTGCCCTGGGGGCAGATCCTGGCGGCGGCTGTGGTCGCCACGGCTCCGGTCACCCTGCTGGTACTGGCGTTCCAGCGGCGGATCGTGCAGGGGCTCACAGCTGGCGCGGTGAAAGGGTAGCCATGGCATCGGTTCGACTCGAAGGTGTGAAGAAGACCTATCCCAACGGGCATGTCGCGGCTCAGGGACTCGATCTCCAGATCAACGACGGCGAGTTCATGGTGCTGGTGGGCCCGTCCGGCTGCGGCAAGAGCACCGCGCTCCGAATGATTGCGGGACTGGAGACGCCCACCGGAGGCCGCATTCTGATCGGCGATCGGGATGTGACCGTGCTGCCGCCGCAGGAGCGCGACATCGCGATGGTGTTCCAGACCTACGCCCTGTATCCCCACATGACGGTGAGGCAGAACCTCGGCTTTGGGCTCAGAATGCGCGGCGTCGCGCGGGAGGCCATAGGCCGTCAGGTGGAGGAGGCCGCCCGCGCCCTTTCGCTGGAGCCGGTGCTGGACCGGAAGCCGGCTCAGCTCTCCGGCGGCCAGCGCCAGCGGGTCGCGCTGGGCCGGGCGATCGTGCGGGAGCCCAAGGTATTTCTGTTCGACGAGCCGCTCTCCAATCTCGACGCCAAGCTCAGGGTGGAGACCCGGGCCGAGCTGGCGCGCCTGCACCGGCGGCTGAAGGCCACCGTTGTCTACGTGACTCATGACCAGGAAGAAGCGATGACCCTGGGAAGCAGGGTCGCGGTGATGCGCGACGGCTTCTTGCAGCAGGTCGCGCCACCGATGGAACTGTATCGGCTGCCGGCCAATCAGTTCGTGGCTGGGTTTGTCGGCTCGCCGGCGATGAACTTCCTGCCGCGAGAAGAAGCTCCCTCTGCGATACCGCCTCGGGGAGTGACCCTCGGCATCCGGCCGCACGACATTACCATCGTTGCGGCTGGTGCGGGAGACGAGGATGCCTGGGTCGAGTTGGTCGAGTCCCGCGGAAATGAGGTGCTGGTCTACCTCTGTCTTCGGGGTAACAACCAGGGGCCGGCAATTCGGATAGTGGCACCGCCTGAAATCGCGGTCGAGCCTGAGCGAATGGTGGGAATCCGGTTTGATCGGGAGAGGCTGCACTGGTTCGACGAGCAGGGAAGACGAGTCACGTCCGAGGAACGGTGAGCACTGATTACGATGTCTGCATTGTAGGCTCAGGGGCGGGCGGCGGGATGGCCGCCTATGTGCTCACCCGGGCCGGCGCGAAGGTGGTACTGCTCGAAGCCGGCGGCCGCTGGGACAGCAGAACGGACTCGGCGATGCTCACCTGGCCCTACCAATCGCCCAGGCGTGGCGCAGCCACCAGCGAGCGCCCGTTCGGGGAGTTCGACGGTTGCATCGGAGGCTGGGAGATTGCGGGAGAGCCATATACCGTCGCCGAGGGCGATCGCTTCAGCTGGTGGCGGGCTCGGATGCTGGGTGGCCGCACCAATCATTGGGGCCGGATCTCCCTCCGGTTCGGGCCCGATGACTTCCGGGCCCGGACAGTGGACGGCCTGGGAGACGACTGGCCGATCACCTACGATGATATTCGGCCCTTCTACGATAGAGTCGACCGGCTGGTGGGGATCTTCGGCAGCGTAGAAGGACTGAGGAATCATCCGGACGGCATTTTCCTGCCGCCACCCAGGCCGCGCTGTTACGAGCTGTTGGTGAAGCAGACCTGCGATCGCCTGGGCATCACCTGCATCCCTGGGCGAATCTCCGTACTCACCCAGCCGCACAACGGCCGTCCGGCGTGCCACTACTGCGGCCAGTGTAACCGCGGCTGCCGCACCAACTCCAACTTTTCCTCCCCTGGCGTGCTCATCGGCCCGGCGATGGGGACGGGGCGCTTGACCCTTATCACCGGGGCGATGGCGCGCGAAGTGACGGTGAGCGGGACAGGTCTTGCCACCGGCGTCGCGTACATCGATAAGACCACCGGCCAGGATCGACACGTTCGCGCCCGGATCGTCGTGCTCGCGGCCAGCGCCTGCGAATCGGCGCGCCTGCTGCTCAACTCCAGATCCTCTCGCTTTCCGGACGGGCTGGCCAACTCGAGCGGCGTGGTGGGGCGATATCTCACGGACACCACCGGCACCGACGTGGGCGGAGTGATTCCCCGGTTAATGGATCAGGTACCGCACAACGACGACGGGGTTGGGAGCCTCCATGTCTACATGCCCTGGTGGCTGGACAATCGAAAGCTGGACTTTCCTCGGGGATATCATATCGAGGTCTGGGGCGGCCATCAGCAGCCGGCCTACGGCTTCATGGGGGACATTCACAAGTACCCCTCTGGTGGGGGCTATGGGCTCCAGCTCAAGCGCGACTATCGCCGCTACTACGGCGCGTCCGTCGGGTTGGCCATGCGGGGTGAGATGATCCCGAATGCCGACTCCTACTGCGAGATCGACCCGACCGCGGTCGACCGTTGGGGTATTCCGGTGCTTCGATTTCACTGGAAGTGGAGCGACCATGAAATCCGGCAAAGCCGGCATGCCCAGACGACCCTTCGTACCATCATAGCCGAGATGGGAGGCCAGGTCCTGGATCCGATGCCGGACTCCACCACCGACTTTGGGCTACAGGCGGGAGGCCGGATCATCCATGAAGTGGGCGGTACCCGCATGGGTAACGACCGGCGGTCGTCGGTGCTCAATCGACACTGCCAGGCGCACGACGTGAAGAATCTGTTTGTGGTGGACGGGGGTCCTTTCGTGGGACAGGCCGACAAGAATCCTACCTGGACCATCCTGGCACTGGCCTGGCGCACCAGCGACTACATCGCCCAGCAGCGCAGGGAGCATGCGGTATGAAAGAGCTCAGCCGAAGGGAAACGGTGAAACTGCTGGCGACGGTGCCCCTGGCGTTGTCCTTTGGTTTCAGCGTGGCCGGATGCGACCGTGCCGCGCGTTCGGCCCGCCGGGCTACGGCCGCTGCGGGGTTCCGGCCAACCTTCTTCACTGATCACGAGCTGGAGACCGTGCGGACCCTGGTAGACCTGATCATTCCCCGGGACGAACGCTCCGGCAGCGCCACCGACGCGAAGGTCCCCGAGTTCATGGACTTCATGATGGCAGACCGCGACACAAAGCCCGAAGGTCGTAGCGCGATGCGAGAAGGGCTCGCCTGGATCGACCGGGAGAGCAACCGCCGTTTCTCCCGCAGCTTCGTTCAATCGAGTGACAGGCAACGAGCCGCCGTGCTCGACGACATCGCCTGGCCGGCCCGCGCCAGGCCGGAGATGCAGCCTGGGGTCACCTTCTTCAACAGTTTCCGGGATCTCACCGCTTCGGGGTTCTGGTCCAGCGAAATGGGGGTGAAGGATCTGCGGTATCAGGGAAACGCGGCCGTACCGGAGTGGAAGGGGTGTCCCGAGGCGGTGCTTCGAGCCATCGGCGTACGCTACCAGGACCACTCCTAGCATAGATGGCGAGCCGGCGCCTGGGGGTTGGTGTCATCGGCAGTGGCTTCAACGCCCGGTTCCATCTGGAGGCGTTTACCGGAGTCCGCGACGCCGATGTGCTTGGGATCTGGAGTCCGAACCGGGAGCGCGCCGGCAGTGCCGCCGAGCTGGCGCGAAACCTCGACGTCGGACCGGCACGGGCATACCAGTCGATCAGCGAACTGGTAGCGGATCCGACGATCGACGCCATCTGGCTGTGTGGCCCCAACCACACCCGAGTCGAGAACGTTGAAGAAATCTGCCATGCCTTGGCGAGGCGCGAGTCTCCTCTGCTGGGAATTGCCTGCGAGAAGCCGCTGGCCCGGAACGTGGCGGAGGCGTTGCGCGTGACCGAGCTGGTGCGAGGCGCCGGCATTGCGCATGGGTACCTGGAGAACCAGCTGTTCGCTCCTCAGCTCGAAATTGGGCGAGCCCTGCTCTGGAAGCGCGGGGCATCCGTGGCGGGGCGCCCCTACCTTGCCCGGGCAGCCGAGGAGCATAGCGGTCCCCATGCTCCCTGGTTCTGGCAGGGCCAGCTCCAGGGGGGTGGTGTGCTCAACGACATGATGTGCCACTCGGCGCTCGTAGTCAGGCATTTGCTCACCGAACCGGGGGAGTCTCTGGGGTCGGTCCGGCCGGTGCGGGTCACCGCCCACATCGCGAGTCTCAAGTGGACCCAGGCTCCATACGCCGATCGGCTCACTCAGCTCATGGGGAGCGACGTGGACTACCGGCGCGCTCCGGCGGAAGATTTTGCCAGTCTTACCGTCGAGTTCAGGACGCCGGATGGGCGGACCGTGCTGGGGGAGGCAACCACCTCCTGGAGCTTCGTCGGACCCGGTCTGAGGCTCTCCGCCGAGCTGCTCGGCCCCGAGTACTCGATGTCGTGGAACACGCTGAATAGCGGCCTCCAGCTTTTCTTCAGCCGGGAGGTGGGCGGCAAGAGCGGGGAGGACCTGCTCGAGAAGCAGAACGCCGAGCTCGGGCTCATGCCGGTGGTGGCTCAGGAGCCCGTCGCGTACGGCTACGAGGCCGAGGATCGGCACTTCGTCCGCGCTTTTCTCGGCTTGGAGCCGGTACGGCTCACCTTCGACGATGGACTCGAGGTGGTCAGGCTCCTGATGACCGCCTACATGAGCGCGGAGCAGGGCCGCACCCTCGATTTTCCGCCGGCCGGACTCGAGAGCTTCGTGCCCGCGGTGGCCCGAGGCACCTGGCGACCGTAGATGTCCAGCCGAAGCTATAGCGATCTGATCTTGATATTGCGGTAAGCGACCCGGTAGCCGTGGTCCTGCAAGCCGATGCGACCACTCCGGTTTCGGGCGTAGCGCGGCATCGTGGCATACTTGCTCCGACGGACTCGCGCGTTCCAGTCTTCGCTCCCAATCTCGGCGTCAACCAACTTGGCTCCGTTGAGCCAGTACTCCACGTGCTGTCCCTGGACCAGGATCCGGACTGTGTTCCACTCCCCCGCCGGCCGTGCTATTCCCCGACGTGCGGGGTAGAGTCCGAACAGCGATCCCGCCGAGGTAAGTGGGGAACGCCCGTCGGGATGCCGGGCGTCATCCAGCACCTGCATCTCGGGGCCACTCTCCCAGGGGTACTCCTGGTCTTCACTCACCCGCCAGAAGATCCCGCTGTTGCCTCCCTCGGCCACCTTCCATTCCAGGCTCAATTCGAAGTCCCGGTACTCGTCGGTGGAGACGATATCGCCCGCACTGTCGACCCGGGTAATGGCGCCCTCGACGACCTGCCAGCCCTTGGGCAGCGCAGTTTGCCGGTATCCCCGCCAGTGCTCGGTGGTTCGCCCGTCGAAGAGGAGCTGCCATCCGCCAGCCCGCTCCTCCGGTGTCAGCTGGTTCACAGCGGTGGTCTGGCCTGGGTGAGTGTCACGGGCCCCGGAGCAGCTACCAATCGCCACAGAGGCGCAAAGGACACCAAGGATCTTCCTCATGATCTCATCAATGCAGATTTGAGAGTGTGTACTGAACCACCAGGTTCGTGGTATTCCACAGCTGCACATCTGAGCTGGTACCATAACGCACCGGCCGCAGTTTCCCGCCTTTGATCTCGTAGCTCCAGAGCTCGTTGTGCTGCATCGCCGACGCATTCACCGCCGATAGAATCCGCTGCAGTGCGTCGCGCAGCTTGGGATCTCCGGTTCGCTCCAGCTGGTAGGCCAGGCCGAGGAAGAGGAGATTGACCTCGCGGCCCCAGACGACCCGGGGGCTGTGGTACTGATCCTTCTGAAAGCGATCCCAGATGGCGGGTGAGGCGTAGGCATCGTTGGCCACCAGGGGACCCAGGCCCGGCACGAAAAGCCCGACCGGATACGGCCGGAGCACCGGCTGGATTTCCTGAGACACGAGATCAGACGCGAGAGCGGGATTGAGGAACAGCTCCGTAGCCGGATCGGTGTTGACCACGCCAATAGGTTTGCCCGACGGATCCAGCGAGAGCGCCAGGAAGGTGAGTGAATCGCCCGGCTCCTTCTGTGCCGTAAGAACTCCGTTCCAGTAGGCCCGCTCAGAGGAAGGC
>DATKJJ010000202.1:0-5734 GCA_035543695.1 Gemmatimonadales bacterium
CGAGTGTCTAAAACCGGCAGCGGGGCAGTGGGGCGGCGAGGTGGCGGCTCGCACCCAAGATCAGGGAGCTCGATCTGCTGGCCAGGCTGCCCTGCCTCCATCACCCGCATAGTCCCCATCCACATTGGGTGCAGCTGAAACAGCCTGATGAGGGCACCAGGGGGCCGGCGCAGTCGGGACAGCGCTGAAGGGCGCTGGATGGTCGCCGGCTTGCCGGCTTGGATGCGGTTCGGGAGAGAACGCCGGGGGCTGGCGGCAGGCTGGAGAGTGCGGGGAAGAACATCGGTGCCTCAGCTTCGGGGTTTATTAGGCACTACTTTCCCGAATATATCCCGAAGATAGATCCCGTCAAGGAAGATAGATCCCGTCAAGAATGAGGGCAGAAACCAGAACAAGCCGCGTCGCTCAAGCGGCGGGCGTACTTGACGCCTCCTGCACCGCACGGTACCCTGTCGCCACCCTCCGGCATTCTCTCGGGTTGTCTGCGCTCACAATTACAGCAGGCTTGGCCGGCACCCACCGCTGCGGCTCCGCCGTAGACCGGTGAAGACCGCACGAGGTGAAGTGCGGCCGTATGTCTACCATTCAGAGGAGGTTTGTATGAGTCGTGCTGTCCTTTTCAGTATCCTTGCAACGCTTGCGGCTGCGCCGGCCTACGCCCAATCCGCAGAACCGGCCGATCAAGCAGTGCTCAAGGAGTATCGCGCGCTGGACCAGGCACAGTTCAAGAAAGACCGAGCGACCATGGAGCGGCTGATGGCCGACGACTATGCCTACACCCACTCCAACGGCGCGGTGAACGACAAGGCCGCGGATATCAAGGAGACGATGTCCGAAGACATCAAGTGGACCGACACAAAGAGTGACGATGTGAAAGTGAGGATGTACGGCAACGTCGCCGTCGTCACTGGGCAGGTGACATTGACCGGTTCGGCCAAGAACTACGTCCCGGGGCTTCGCCGATTCACTGAAGTCTGGGTCAAGCGCGGCGGGCACTGGCAGAACGTCGGCGGTCAGACGACTCTGGTACCGACCAAATAGTTCGCGGGGCCCGCGGTTGGCGTAGACGTCGCAATCAGACCTGAGTCAACCGCTGGTTCTGTGATGATGAAGCCCAGACCGTTATCTCTTAACCCGTCAAGAATGAGCCCGCTGCTTCGAGCCTAGGTAGGTCCCTCGCTCCGCGTCGTACACTCGCACCTGCGTCACCCGCCCCGCCTGGTCCGGATCCACCACTCTCACGTGAACCAGCCGTGGATCCTGACTGGGCCGATACAAAATCCAGCTCTCCGGCGGGGCTGACGGCTCGATCTGAGCACACACGCCGACCGGAGCCTGCTCCCGAACCGGACGGCCCGGCTTCCACAGACGGCAAGCACCCGCTGGCGGCAACGCAGACGCCGGTATGCCGAGCGGCGAACGGTCATCGGTGTCCTGAATAACCAAGCGATCCTCGAATACTACCGGTCCCGCGTCGGGGTGCCGGGTGGTGCTCTGACTACAACCCGCCAGCCCTGCTCCAGCAAGTAGCGCCAAGTAAAGGCGCGAATCATTCGGGGTAAACACGTGCGCGCTCCTGTCGCGGCAGCTCCATCAGGGTAGGCTAATTTAGAGCGGATCCCCTTCTCTGCGCTCACCCGAGGTGACATGGTCGAGTCGATTCGCCGGGGCGTTTCGGAGACGGCCCGCCTGGAGGCGTTCAGCGATGGCGTGTTTGCGATCGCGATCACTCTCCTGGTCCTCGAGATCCGGGTCCCGCCGCCCGAGGTCACCCACGAGGGTGCTGGCCTCTTTCGCGCCCTGCTGGGACTCTGGCCCTCGTACCTCGGCTACCTGATCAGCTTCATCACCATCGGCGTGATGTGGGCCAATCACCACAGCATGTTCGAGCTGATTTGCCGGACCGATCGCTACTTCCTGTTGCTCAGCGTGTTGTTCCTGATGTGTATTGCCTTTCTGCCTTTTCCCACGGCGGTGCTGGCGGAATACCTTCCCCAGCCAGCTGGACGGCGGGTCGCGGTCGCCGGCTACAGCGCAACCTTTGTAATCATCGCCTTGGCGTATAATGCTCTCTGGTGGTACGCGGTGCGGGACGGACGGCTGCTCGCTCCCACCGCGGACATGAGCTCCGTGCGGACTATCAGTCGGCGCTATCTGATCGGGCCCACAGCATACTTTCTGTCTTTTCTGCTGGCGTTTGTGAATCCCTGGGCGAGCCTGGCGGTGCACGGGGCTCTGATCGTCTTCTACCTTCTGCCGGTGTAGGGGTCATGAACTTCATGCTGGACGACGCGCTGCCGGTGTTGCGAGCCACGCCGCAGGTTCTCCGTGCCTGGCTGGAGCACCTGCCCGATTCCTGGCTTCGCTCGAATGAGGGACCGGACACCTGGAGCCCGTATGACATCGTCGGCCACCTGATCCACGGGGAACGGACCGACTGGATTCCTCGGCTCGAGCTGCTGCTGGCGCATGGCGATCGGCAGCCTTTCACGCCATTCGATCGTTTTGCCCAGTTTCGCGAGTCCCGGGGAAAGTCTCTGGAAGAACTGCTCCACACCTTCGCCGAGCTGCGCCGCACCAATGTAGATCGGCTGGAATCCCACCGGCTGCAATCTTCCGACTTCGACCGCCGGGGCCGGCACCCCGAGCTGGGCCCCGTGACGCTAGGGCAGTTACTGGCGACCTGGGTGGCTCATGACCTCAATCACCTGGGACAGATTGCCCGGGTGATGGGGCGCCAGTACACCAGCGCGGTGGGACCCTGGTTGGAATACCTCCCGCTGCTGGGCAACCGGCGCTGATCTCCCGGGATGTGAGCCGGGCCACACATTTCTGGCTGGCTTTCAAATAGCTATCCGGGATGTCGACCGTCGACCGCCAGTCCTCGCCCGGGCTCGCCCAGGTAGTGGAACGGAACATCCAGGCTCTCATCCAGCACCGGAGGGAGCAGGAGGGGAGCCGTAGCGGCCAGGAGCGCGTGGCGGACGCGATTACTCGCTTTACCGGGACCATGCGATTCGTCTACATCCACCTGGCTCTCTTCGGTGGATGGATCCTGATCAATCTTGGCGTGATTCCCGGAATTTCAGCTTTCGATAATTCCTTCGTCATCATGGCGTCGGTGGCCTCGGTCGAGGCCATCTTCCTGTCCACCTTTGTGCTGATCAGCCAGAACCGGATGGCCACGCTGGCGGACACGCGAGCGGACCTGGATCTCCAGATGGGCCTGTTGGCGGAACACGAGATCACCCGGCTCATTACCCTGGTCACTGCCATGGCGGAGCAGATGAATGTTGCGGCCGCCCACAATCCCGAGCTGGCCGAGCTGTCGCAGGACGTCGCGCCGGAAAAGGTGATGCAGAAAATGGAGGCACACGAGCGCGCCACCGAGCCCCAATAGGCGGGCTAACGATCGGGCTGCTGGCGCCTGATGTTCCAGGCTTCCTCGTGGGGCACGATGAAGTCTTCCTCGGTGGGTGGCCGTACCATGAGGTCGAAAGCAAGAAACAGCGTCTTGGAGAAGGGAAAGAAGGCAACAGGCACCACCAGCATCAGGACGATAGTGGTGGCTTGAATCAGATCCCACGGGGGGTCCGGCCAGGTCCCCAGCAGAAAAGCCAGGACCCAGATGCTGAAGACGGTCTCCATCGCCATCAGATTGAAGAAGTACGCCCCCAGCCAGTACCCCTGCTCCCCCCGTTCCAGGCCGAGGCCGCAGACCGGACAATTGGGCACCAGGTGTGACCAGGTGACGAAGATCGGGCCGCCACCGCAGTGAGGGCAGCGGAGGCGCAGGGCCCGGCTGAAGAGCGACGTTACCCGGGGCCGGGGGTGAGGAAGGTCTGGGGAAGCGGAAGGGGTCGTCATGGTGCCGCCGTGTGCTGATACTACCGGGCGATAGCCGACTCCGCGAGGGCCCGGATCACCATGGGACCGGCAGATGCGCATCCAGCCAGCGGGCCACATCGGACAGAACCGCCTGCGAGTCGAAGTCCGCAAACAATCCGTGATACGCTTCGGGGTATTCCCTGAATTCCCGGTCGGGCTGGCGCAGCTTGGAGAAGAACTCCCGGCTCCCATCAGGCGGCACCATTCGGTCCGCTGATCCATGCAGGATGAGCAGCGGGACCGAGAAGGTTTCCGCCTGGCTCTGCACCCGGGCAATAGCGGAGGTCACTTCGGTCGAGAGCCGTGCGGTACCCCACCGGTGAAACAAGGGATCCGCGAGAACTGCCTCGACGACGGCCGGATCCCGGGCCAGTCCGCTCAGGTCCATTCCCACCCGCAGAGAGAAACGGGGTGCTAGTCGGGAGAGCACCCGGCCCATGGCCATCAGGAGGGGCGGCACGCCGAGTTTGCCGAGCGGCGGGGCCGCGGCGATAACACCCGCCAGACCATCGGGGTAGCGCAGGGCATACTCCAGGACGATCAATCCCCCGAGGCTGTTTCCCAGGACGAAGAGCGGGAGGTTGGGGTGCCAATTCCTCACTCGGTCCAGAAAACGCTGCAGATCGTCCCGGTATTGATCCCAGCTCCTGATGTACGCCCGTTGACCCGGTGAGCGGCCGTTCCCTCTCAGATCAAAGGCGTAGAGCGCAATGCCTCGGGGCGGAAAGAACTCCGCCAGACTGGGGTACAGACCGCTATGGTCGCCCAGGCCGTGCAGGTTCACCAGCACGGCGGCGGGGGCTCGAGCCGGAAGCCAGCTCTGAAAGAAGAGCTCGGTGCCGCCGGATCCGGTGAACCGTCCCTCGCGACGGGACGTCGGCATGCTTGACAAAGTCATCCTCCACTTCGAACATAGTGGGCGCGCTTCCTGGCGTGCAGGACACACCCGTACGGATCGATGCTCCTCGAGACAGCTCAAACCAGCCATAGTCTCTTCCGCACGGCCTTCATCAGCCGGTACGGGCAGCTTCTCATGGGCGCGAGTTGACCCACGCTTTTCAACAGGTGTGTCGCAGTCCTGCTCCTACTGGTTCTCATTCAACGCATAGAGGTGATGGTGATGGCGTATAACACTTGGGGCTCGAGGGTCGCCACGGTAGCGGCGCTCGCCGTCTTGTCGGTGGGATGGGCAAACCCGGCCCATGCGCAGTTCGGAAAGCGGCTCAAGGACGCGGTCAAGCGGACGGCCGAGGACAAGGCGATTCAGAAGGCCACTGACGAGGAAAGCAAGGCGATCGACAGTGCCATGGCGGGCGGCGGCAAGAAGGGCGATAGCACAGCTGCCGCGGCTGCTCCGGCCGGTCAGACCGGCGCGGCGCCGGCTGCCACCGCGGGGGCGGCTGGGGCAGGGACAGCGGGAGCAGCGGGGGCAACCGCCGCGAGCTCGCCCACCGACAAGAAGGCCTGGGCCAACTACGACTTCGTCCCGGGGCAGCGGACGCTCTTCTTTACCGACTTCGGTGAGGATCAGGTCGGGAACTTCCCCCAGCGGCTCGAGTTCAAGAAGGGGCAGCTGGAGGTCGTCGAATTCGAGGGCGGGCAGCGCGCCCTCAAGGCGTCGAGCGATGGTGTGTTCAGCATTCCGCTGCCTGAAGTGCTGCCCGAGAAGTTCACCCTCGAATGCGACATCATCAACCGGAAGTCCCGGGGCGTGGCGGCAAACACCATCACCATCTACGGCGGCACCGAAGCCAAGTCGACCGACCAGGGCATGGAGATCGGTTGGGGGCCCAATGCGCTCTCCACCGTGGGCGGGGGACTGGAGAATCAATGGATCTCCAGCAAG
>DATKJJ010000203.1:0-4781 GCA_035543695.1 Gemmatimonadales bacterium
GTGCGACAGCGACGAGTGGAGCCCAACGCGCTTCTCTCTGCCACCTGCCTCTGCGTTCTGCTGGTCGACCCCTGGTCCATATTGGATCTCGGCGGCTGGTTGTCGGTGGCGGCACTTTGGGGTGCCTCGACGTTCACTCGCTGGACCGACCACGCCCTGGGGAACAACGCCTGGTGGAGGATGCTTGGCTCCTCCATCGGCGCTACGATTGCCACGGCTCCCATTACCGCAGCTGCCCTGGGCACCGTCGCGCTCGTCGGCATCGTCCTGAACTTCGTTGCCATCCCACTGGCCGCCTTCACGATCCCTGGCGTATTCGCCAGCCTGTTGATCTTCCCTCTGTGGCCGGCTCTGGCCGGTGCGCTGGCGGGAGGCGCAGGCCTGGGATTACACGGCCTCGAACTCCTGGCTCGCGCGGGGGCTGCGGTTCCGGGCGGCCATGTGGTCGAGGCAGCTGAGCTGCGATCTGCCGGGCCCTGGCTCGTGGCGCTGACGCTGACTCTCTGGGCCACCCGCCGTCGCAACACCTTAGCTGAGGCAATCCGCCGCTGGAGCTGGTCCGGCGTGGGTGCACTCTGGCTGGCGCTGTTGACCAGCTTCGCTCCCGGTTCGGCTGACACCGGTTCCAAACTCGCGTTACATTTTCTTGACGTTGGCCAGGGCGATGGTGCGCTGCTCCGGACACCGGCTGGTCACTGGGTCCTGATTGACGGCGGACCAAAGACGGACCAGAGCGATGCTGGCCGCCGCGTGATGGTGCCGTTCCTTGCTCGCCATGGCGTCGGTGAACTTTCGCTGGTGTTCGTTTCCCACGCCCATGCCGACCACCTGGGAGGCGTTATCAGTGTCCTGGAGCGGTATCGGACCGGGGTGGTGGTCGAGCCTGGCGAACCGGTGGCAGACCCTTTGTATTACGCCTTCCTCGACGAGCTCGCGAGTGAGGCAATTCCCTGGCATGTTGGCGCCCGCGGAGAGCATTTCACGCTCGACAGCGTGCGCTTCCGAATTCTTCATCCCGATAATCACTGGACCCATTGGGGTGAGGATCTGAATGAAGATTCGTTGGTGCTGCTGGTAGAATACGGCGACTTCCAGGCTATCTTCGCCGGCGACGCCGGGTTTCCGGCTGAGCGCGAGATGCGGAGCCGGACCCGCCGGGTGGACCTGCTGAAGGTGGGTCATCACGGAAGCCGCGGCAGTACCGGAGATGAGTGGCTGGACTCATTGCGCCCACGGGCCGCAGTGATCTCGGTCGGCAGAAACAACTACGGTCATCCTTCGCCGGCCACGCTGGACCGGCTTCGGCGTCATGGAATCGCCATCTGGCGCACCGATCAGGACGGGTCCGTCAGCATCATGACCGATGGGCGAGAGATGACGGTCCAGTCCCGCGGCCGCCGGGTGACATACGGCGTTCAGTAACACAGTCGAGGAGGGCGCTTGCAGACATCCGTCACCACCATCGAGCGGTTCATTCTGGACCAGGAGGACCGATATCCGGAAGCAACCGGCGAGCTTTCCAACCTGCTCTACGACATCGCCCTCGCGAGCAAGATCATCGCCGCCGCCATTCGGCGGGCCGGGCTGGTGAACATTCTGGGCGCGGCTGGAAATCAGAACGTGCAGGGCGAGGAACAGCAGAAGCTGGATGTCTTTGCCAATGAGACTATCAAAAACTGCCTGAAGCACACCGGCCGGGTCTGCGCCATGGGATCCGAGGAGGACCAAGACATCATCCCGGTGCCGCCCGAGTATGCAGCGGGGAAGTACGCCGTCCTGTTCGACCCACTCGACGGGTCCTCGAACATCGACGTCAATTCAGCCGTAGGCACCATCTTCAGTATCTATCGCCGGATCAGCATGCATGGGCGCGGCACCGCCGGCGACGTACTGCAGCCGGGCTGCAAGCAGGTGGCCGCTGGGTACGTGATGTACGGCTCCAGCACCATGCTGGTATACACCACCGGTCAGGGTGCGCATGGATTCACCCTCGATCCCACCATCGGCGAGTTTCTGCTGTCCCACCCCAGGATCATCACCCCACGTATTGGCCGGTATTACAGCGTCAACGAGAGCAACTTCCATCGCTGGGACAAGGAAATGCAGACCGCGGTACGAGGGCTCAAGGGAGATCTGAGTGACGGAGTCACCCCCAAGAACAGCCGCTACATCGGATCCTTGGTCGGCGATTTTCATCGCAACCTGATCAGCGGAGGAATTTTCCTGTACCCGGCCGACAGCAAGAACGTGAAGGGGAAGCTGCGACTGTTGTATGAGGCCAGTCCCATGGCGTTCATCGCCGAGCAGGCAGAAGGTTCCGCGACCGATGGGGTTCGCCGGATACTGGATATCGTGCCGGACAGCCTGCACCAGCGCACCCCGCTCGTTATCGGGTCACGCGAGGACGTCGGCTACGTGGCCGACGCTCTCCGGCGCTCCGCCGCCCGCGCGAGCGGCCCGGTTTCTCAGCCAGCCCTGTGAAGACGGTTTACGGCCCGGAGGACTGGACCGGTGATCCGGTCCGGGATCTGGGCCATCCCGGCGAGTTCCCCTTTACCCGGGGCCCGTACCCCAGCATGTACACCAGCCGGCTCTGGACCATGCGCCAGTACGCCGGCTTCGGGACCGCGCAGGACACCAACCGTCGGTTTCGCCAGCTGCTCGACGCCGGCCAGATGGGGCTCTCCACGGCGTTCGACCTTCCGACGCAGATGGGCTACGACTCCGATCATCCCATGGCTCAGGGCGAAGTTGGGCGCGTCGGCGTGGCCATCGACACCGTGGAAGACCTGGCCCAGCTGTTCCGCGACATCCCCCTGGATCGAGTGTCGACGTCCATGACCATCAATGCCACGGCAGCCATTCTGCTGGCTATGTACGTGGTGGTGGGGGAGGAGCATGGCGTGTCTCGCGGCCAGCTGACCGGCACCGTGCAGAACGACGTGCTCAAGGAGTACATCGCGCGCGGCACCTATATCTATCCCGCGGCGCCTTCGCTCCGGCTGGTGGCCGATATCTTCCGGTTCGTCACCGACGAGGGGATGAGCTTCAATCCGATTTCGATCAGTGGCTACCACATGCGGGAGGCGGGCGCCACGGCGGTCCAGGAGGTGGCCTTCACGCTGGCAAACGCGCTGGAGTACGTCCGAGTGGCGCTGGCTGCGGGGATCAGGATAGAAGCCTTCGGTCCCCGACTCTCGTTCTTTTTCGCCAGTCACAACGATCTGTTCGAGGAGGCCGCGAAGTTCCGCGCGGCTCGCCGGCTCTGGGCCCGCCTGGTCCGGGAGCGCTTTCAGGCCGATGAGGTCACGGCTCGGATGCGGTTCCATACCCAGACCGGGGGTGTCACGCTTCAGGCGCAGCAGCCGCTCAACAACGTGGTCCGCGTAGCGGTGCAGGCCTTGGCTGCGGTGCTAGGCGGCACCCAGTCGCTGCATACCAACGGTTACGATGAGGCGCTCTCGCTGCCGACTGCGGAGTCGGCGACGCTGGCGCTCCGAACTCAGCAGGTGCTGGCATACGAGTCCGGCCTCGCCAGTGTCGTCGATCCGCTGGCTGGCAGCTATTACGTGGAATCGCTCACCGATACCATCGAGCGCGCGGCTCGGGAGCTCATTGCCGAGGTTGACGCCGAGGGCGGGGCGGCCCGGGCAATCGAGCGCGGATTTTTTCAGGATGCCATCGCGCGGAGCGCCTATGAGCTGCAAAAGGAGCAGGAGTCCGGCGACCGCGTAGTCGTAGGCGTCAACCGCTTTTCCGATGACTCGCCGCCGCTGTCGATCCAGACTCCGGACTTCACCGCATTGGAGCAGCAACAGCGGTCAAGTTTGGCCGAGGTGAAGCGCCGGCGGGACTCGAGAAAGGTCCGAGTGACTCTGGATGCATTGCAGCAGGCGGCGGCTGGAACGGACCGGCTTATGCCTGTCATCATTGAAGCGGTCAAAGCCCGGGCCACTCTGGGCGAGATCAGCGACACGCTTCGGTCGGTCTGGGGCGTGTACCGCCCCGCATGAGTTTCCCGCCGACGTGCTCTGCGTGTGCTTGTGGTAAGTAGCGGGGCACCAGGTTGAACCGTCTGGTGTGAGGCGCTAACTTTAGTGGCTGGTTTCATTTACCTCACGAGCCGCCATGCCCACGTATGAGTACCAGTGCCCTGAAGGGCACGCGTTCGAGAAGTTCCAGAAAATGACCGACAAGCCGCGAGCCAAGTGTCCGGTCTGCGGCAAAACGGCCACCAGAAAAATTTCCGGTGGCGCCGGTCTGGTATTCAAGGGCAGTGGTTTCTACATCACCGACTACGGCAAGGACGGCAAGGGTCCTCGGAAGCCCGATTCCGAATCGGCACCTGCCGGCGAGACGAAATCCTCCGAGGCCAAGCCGGATAAGGCGGAGACAAAGGCCTCCTCCAAGCCCGAGACATCTCCCAACAAGTCCAGCTCCCGCCCGACTAAAGGGAAGGCCGCTTCCGAGTGAGCGACACGTTGCGGGCCGAGCTGTCGCGGGTGGCCGCGCGGTTCGGCGCCGATGGTCTGGACTTTGTGCTGGAGCGGCCCCGGGACGCTGGGCATGGAGACCTGGCGACCAACATCGCCATGTTGCTGGCCCGTCGCGAGCGGGCCAATCCCCGGAAGACGGCGGAGCGCGTCCTCCAGGAATTGAAGCTGCCTGCCACTCTCATCGCCAAGACCGAGATCGCCGGTCCCGGGTTCATCAACTTCTGGCTGGCCGAAGATCAGCTGGCACAAGCTCACCAGCAAATCCTCAAGGCCGGCGCAAAGTAC
>DATKJJ010000204.1:0-3276 GCA_035543695.1 Gemmatimonadales bacterium
CTCCAGGTGGGTGACCTCGCCCTGGTCGCGGGCCAATGGTCCTTCACGGGCACCGCCCCGGATGGTGAACCCGTGAAACTCGAAGCCAGGAACGCGGATGTTCTCCGGCGGCAGGCAGACGGCTCCTGGCGCTTCGCGATCGACAACCCATGGGGGACGGAGTAGGGGCTGGGAGCTGGCCGCTTCGCTCGGGGCGACAGAAAGCGATAGCTTGTCTCCTGGGCGAGGAGAATTCCCAGGAGGTGATGACTGTATGGCGCAACTGGTCTATAAGGCTGGCCAGAGGAGACACCTGTTCGCCGTGCGACAGCTGGCCCCGGATCCCAACGACCAGAACTGCTACGTGGCTGGGGACCTGGTGGCCGTTTACAGCTCGACCGATGCCACGGATGTGAGTCGCGAAGCGCGCCTCAAAGGCCTGGTGGTACCGCCGTATGTCGTGGTGCACGTAACCGGCTACATGCTGGCCCTCACTCACCAGGGCCAGGAGGGGTTTCGGGTATGGGTCATCGAGTCTGACGAGGTGACTCACGAGCAGTACGTCATGTCTCTAGTGGACATGGTTCGCGCAAACTGGACGGTTCGCAGAACGCGATGATTCCACTCAAGACCGAAGCAACTCACGAGTCTTGACAGGCATGCTAACTTGTTGTGACACAATGGGCTTAATTCCCAAACCGGAGCCAATCCTGGCTCCGGTTTACCCGTATCAGGCCCTCGGCTTTCCCAGCCAGTGGCAGGGCCATTCAAGGGTCCGTATGTACCGTGCGCAAGGAGAAAGCAGCCATCAGACAGAACCCAGCCGAATCACGTCATGGTCGGGCCGGAGGCGCCCGGTGAGCCGATTGGCCGAGGATCTGGCATTGACGTTGGGCTGTCCGGTCGAGGTGAGCTATCGGGAGGAGACCCGCGAGGTGATCGCGGTGGCCCGCCCACAGAGTGGAGGTGAGGTGCGGGTGAGCCTGACGGTGTCGCCGATGGGGCTCTGGCTGATGGACAATCCGTTCGTCGCCCTGAAATACGATCTGCTCAAGCAGCTACGCCGTCAGCTAGGGCAGGCGGAATGAGAACATGATTTAGGGACGCTGTCGCTGTGAGGCCCGGTGGCCCAGCAGGGCCGCCCTCAGATCGCCACTCCTGCACCTTTCCTGCTCGGCGACAAACGTCTGATACATGGCCTCGGATCGCACCCCGGCGGCATCGGCCCGCTGCTGACGCGATTGCTGACGAATCCGTCGCGACTGGCGGACCAGTGGTGCCAGCGTCACCAGGAGCTGCTCCGGCAGGAACGGCTTGTTGAGCAGCGGAACGCCACCGAGCAAAGCTGGAGGGGGGTCGGTGGCAGACATCGCAACCACGGGCAGGTGAGGACGGCATTCCCGCAGCACCGCGATCAGCTCCCACCCCGAGACCACCGGCATCTTCAGATCGGTGAGCACAGCGTCTACCAGATCCCCGTCGTCTTCCTCGAGAATCCGGATCGCCTGCCCTCCGTCGGCCGCCTCAATCGACGAGACGCCGCTGAGCTGCAGAAACCGCCGTAAGATGCGGCTAAACCGGACCTCGTCCTCAACGACGAGTACGGTCGCGCCTTCCAGGCACTGTTCGTCCGGGGCTGTGACATCCACGTCGCTCATCGTATCCCCCAAACCGGCTCAGAGGAGGACCGTACGCCAGGTACGAAAGCATCGCCTATCGCGGGCAATCGCGGGGTGACAGGAGTCACACCGGGTACCTGGCCATAAATCCAACTTGACGCCACCGCAAATCTTGGTAGCCTCTCCATCAGGATGACCCACCTCTGATGCATCACCCTCGCTTCAGACTGTTCTCGGCGATTGTCATGGCCGGGACAGCGCAGCTGGGACGCGCGGAGCAGGCCTATGCGCAAGCTCCGGTCTCGCGCGCACCGGTGTCGGCGATTGTGTCGCCGGTGTTCCCCTCGTGGTTTTCTGCCGACACCACGGGAGGACACCGGGCAGAGTCTCCATCGAGCTCAGTCGCTCTGCCCCAGCTCACCTGGTGGTCAGACGGCATCCTGGGCGCGGTCGGTCTGGCCGGAAATGCGATCGGCCTCACCCTCTCGGCCGACCAGCAGTCAGTTCCGCCGGAAGGGCTGGATCCCTCGGGCATCAACTGGGGAATCGATCGGGACGTCATCGGCAATCCGAGCACCAGTGCCGAGAAGGCGAGTGATGTGGCGGTTGCGATCACACTGGCCGGTCCGCCGGTGCTGGCCCTGTTGACGCAACCCGGCGTACACGGCTTCGGCAACGTGGTCCGGCGGCCGTTCGTTCTCTATGGCGAGTCGCTGCTGCTGGCGCAGGGAATCACCCAGATCCTGAAGCCGGCGTTCTCCCGACCCAGGCCGTTCACCTACCTGCCGGCGGCGGAACGTCCGGCGGGCAAGGCTTACGATGTCGCCACGGATCACGCATTCCTGTCCATGCCTTCGGGCCACGCCGCCGGCAGCTTTGCGGCCGCCTCCTATGCGGCAACGGATAATCTGCTGTCCCGTCCCGACGCGGGATCAGGCGAGCACGTGGCGGTGGCCGCGATCGGCGGACTGATGGCCGGGTTCACGTCCAATCTCCGGATCGTGGCCGAACAGCATTTTCCGTCGGATGCGCTGGTGGGCAGTCTGATCGGCACCGTCAGCGGGGTATCCATTCCGCTGCTGCACAGCTACGTGTTCCCCGGCGGCGGGAAGGCGCCGCATCCCGGAGGTCACCAGTGGCTGGTGACGGCGGTGGGATATGCCCTGGGGGCGGGCGCCGGAATCGGGATCTCCAGTCTGGCTTACTAGCGGCGCGGAGTATCCCGCACCGCGCAAGATCCTATACGGCGAATCTAGTTCGGCCCTACCACCGGCGTGGGCGTGGGACGCTCCCATGTTGTGGTCCCGTCACCCACCTGCCCCACGGCGTTACTGCCCCAGCAGTAGGCCCGGCTGTCGGTGGTCACGCCGCAGGTGTGCATCGAGGCCATGGCGGGCATGATCTTATCGAACAGCAGCCCGCCGGTGACTCGGGTAGGGGCGAGGCGCATCTGGTTGTAGGGTTGGGTGCTGGTGCTGGTTCCGTCGCCCACCTGGCCGTACCAGTTGTATCCCCAGCAATAGGCGACGTGGGAGGCAGTCAACCCGCAGGTGTGCGCCGATCCGGGATTGAGGCTGGTGAAGGTCGGGTTTCCCGCCACCAGCGTGGGCCGGGAACGCCGGGACCTGGTTCCGTCGCCCAATTGGCCGTACTTGTTCCAGCCCCAGCAGTAGCTCTT
>DATKJJ010000205.1:0-2085 GCA_035543695.1 Gemmatimonadales bacterium
CCGATCTCCAGCGCGTCGGCGATCCTGCCGGCCTCGTGGGCAAAGCCGCTGAGCGCTTCAGAGCGCAGAGCCGGAAGAATCAGCCGGGCTGGTATTCGAGTGCTGGCATCCGGGGTCATGCGGGTGTCACCGCGCCCAGCACGCGGGGGCCACCGGCCCCAGTGGCCGCGGGGAGATTTCCCGGCTGCCCGTGCAGTGTCAGGTAGCCGAGGAGGGCAAACGCGACCGCTTCCTTGGCATCGCCGGGAAAGAACAGATCGTCAAACCGTCGGAGCTGATGCTCTCCCCGGCTCATCAAGTCCCGCGACAGGGCGGTCATCAGGCCCGGGTGATGGCACCCCCCACCGGACGCCACCACCTCTACCCGGGGTGGAGTCCACCGCCCGATCGCGTCGGCAACGGTGCGAGAAGTCAGCTCGACCGCCGTCGCCACGGCGTCCGCGCCGGGAAGCCGACGGTACAATGCCTCCGCGTACCGGTCTCCGAAGCGCTCGCGGCCGGTGCTCTTGGGTGGAGGAGCGGCAAAGAAATCATCCTCGAGCAGCTCTCCCAAGACCCGCTCATTGATCTGTCCCCGCGCGGCAATCTTGCCGTCCCGATCGTAGCTGCAGTTGCGGTCCACCAGGCGGGCTGTGGCATCGATCAGCGCCATACCCGGACCCGTGTCAAAGGCCAGCACGCCCTGCTCTAGCGCGCGCTGCTCGACATAGGTGAGGTTGGCCATGCCGCCAAGATTGAGGAGAATGCGGGGCGCGTCCACTGCGGCAAAGAGCAGCACGTCAGCCATCGGCACCAGCGGTGCCCCCTGCCCTCCCGCTGCCACATCGCGGGCGCGAAAGCCGCTGACCACGCGGACGCCGAACCTCTCGGCGAGAATGGCGGGTTCGCCCAGCTGCCAGGAAACCACCGGCGGCTCGTGCCAGATGGTCTGGCCCGGGAATGCGATCAGCGACAGCTCGGAGGCCGGCACGTTGCTGTGCTCGAGCAAGGTCTGGACGGCGTCTGATGCCCACTCAGCCAGCTGCACATGGAGGCGGGCCAGGGTGGCCGCCGTAGCGCCATTCAGTGCCTGCCGGAGCTGGGCTCTTTCATCGTCGGTATAGGAGCGGGTAACGAAGTCCAGCAGCGTCGCGTGGGTCGGACCCTGGAACCGAACCAGTGCGGCATCCATGCCATCCAGGGAGGTGCCCGACATGAGGCCAATGGCCAGGGTGGGTCGCTCGGTCATTGGGAGCGCACCGGCGGCGGATCGCCGACCACGGGACGGAGGCGGCCCTCGTGCTGGGCCAGCAGCCGTTCGGCCTCTCCCTTACTCACGCCGCGTCGAGCCATCACGATAGCCGTCTTGACACTGCCCTCGGCCGCGTCGATGACGGCGCGGGCGTCCCCCCGATCCAGTCCCGTGGTTTCCATGACAATGCGTTGGCTCCGGTCGATAAGCTTGTCGTTCCAGGCACGAAGATCGACCATCAGGTTGCCGTAAATCTTTCCCAGGCGGATCATCGCTCCCGTCGTCAGCGTATTGAGCACCAGCTTGGTGGCGGTTCCCGCCTTCATCCGGGTCGAGCCGGTGACGATCTCGGGCCCGACCAGCACCGTGATGAACACGTCGCAAACCCCGGTCAGCTGTGACGGCGGTTCCGAGCAGGAGACTAGCACGGTACGGGCGCCGAGAGTGTGGCCGCGAATCAGGCCGGCCCTCACGTAGGGAGTGGTGCCACTCGCCGCGATTCCAACTACCACATCGTTGGACCCAATCCGCAGCGAGTCGATGGCCGCCACGGCCGCGCCGGTGTCGTCTTCCGCCCCCTCGACCGATCGCACCAGCGCGGCAGATCCGCCCGCAATCAATCCCAGAACCATTTCAGGGGAAGTTCCGAAGGTGGGCGGACATTCCGCCGCGTCGAGCACGCCGAGGCGTCCGCTGGTTCCGGCGCCGAGGTACACGAGTCTGCCGCCGGCGCGAAACGCCACCTCCAGAAGATCGATCGCCTTCGCGATATGGACGCGGGCGCGCGCGACGGCGCCGGCAACGGTGGCGTCTTCGGCACCGATGAGATCAACGATCTCGAGCGCTGAAGCGGT
>DATKJJ010000206.1:0-2630 GCA_035543695.1 Gemmatimonadales bacterium
ATCACGTCATAGGCTCGCCGGCTGAATCCCCGAAACCCGCAGTACACGTCGGTGTATCGGGTGCCGAAGAGACCGTTGAGCAGTGAGGTCAGAGCCGGGTTGCCGAAGATCCGGTGCAACGGAGTGATGTTGCGGTGGCCGCCATTCAGATAGCGGCTGCCGGTCACGAAGTCGTACCCCTGGGTGGTGAGTAGATCGAGCAGGCTGGGGATGAGCGTAAAGTCGTAGGTGTCGTCGGCGTCGCCCATGATCAGGTACTGGCCGCGGGCGCTGGCGAAGCCCTTGAGGTACGCATTGCCGTAGCCGCGCGACGGCTGATGGACGACCCGCGCTCCCAGGCGCTCCGCGATGGGGACCGATTGATCGGTAGACCCATTGTCGCACACCACGATCTCCCCGTCGATCTGCGCCTTGGCGAAGGTGGCCTGAATCTTCTGAATGCAAACCCCGATCGCGGCTTCCTCATTCAGGCAGGGAAGCACAACCGAGACCAGCGGCTCCGACATCGTGGCGGTCACTTGGCTCCTCGTCTGTGGCTGGGTGAATCCTTGGCAGAATAGGCCGCGAGCACGGGGCCCACGGCGCCGTCCATCCGGATCGTTCCCTGTTCCAGCCACACGGCCCTGGAGCAGAGCTGCCGTACCTGATCCATCTCGTGCGAAACCAGGATGAGCGTACCACCCCGGGCGTGGTAGGCGCGAAGTCGGGCCAGGCAGCGCTCGCGAAACGCCTGATCTCCGACCGCGAGCACCTCGTCCAGCAGGAGCACATCCGGCTGCAGGCAAATCGCCACCGCGAAGGCGAGCCGGGCCTCCATGCCGGAGGAGTAGTATTTGAGCGGGGTATCCATGAACTCCCGCGTCTGAGCGAAGTCGACGATCTCGTCGTAGCGGGCCAAAAGCTCCTTGCGGCCGAGGCCCAAAACCGCGGCGTACAGACCGACGTTATCGGCGCCGGTAAGCTCAGGGTGGAATCCGGCACCCAGCTCGATCACCGCGGTCAGACGCCCCTTGGTCTCGATCGCACCACTCGACGGCTGGTAAATCCCCGCGATGAGCCGAAGCGCCGTGCTCTTGCCCGAGCCGTTGGAGCCGATCAGCGCGACCGCTTCGCCCGGAGCGATGCGAAGGTTGAAGTCGCGGAGGGTGAATTCCGCGCGGCGGATGTGGAGGGGACGGCGGAGAATCCGGCGGATGAACCACTCGCGCAGGCTGCTCGTGCGGTGCTCGTAATAGTAGAACCGCTTCGAGACATCCCGAAGCTCGACGGCGGCCTCAACGGCGCGCTCAGACGATCTCGGAAAAAACGCTGGCGTAGCGATGGAAGATGCCATAGCCGGTGAGGTAGACCAGGAGGGCCGCAGCGAACATCCCCAGAAGCCACGTGGCAGACGGGATGTGGCCGGCGTAGAGGATCTCTTGGTACAGCGACAGCAGGCCGGCGAGGGGGTTACAGAAGTAGAAGGCCCGGGCCGCCTCCGGTACCATCTCCGCCGGATAAAAAACCGGCGACAAATAGAACAACGTGGTCAACGCGATCGGGAGCGCGTGCTGGACGTCGTAGTAGAAAACGGAGAGCGTCGCGATGGGGAGGGCCACGCCGATCACCAACAACGTCTGAATCACCAGCAGGAAGGGAAGCAAGGCAAAGCTGGCGGGAACGTGGTGATGACGGAACGCGACCAGCAGGATCATGACCAGCACGATCTCCGCTACAAACTCCAGCAAGCGGGAGCCGACGGCCCCGAACACCAGGATCTCGCTGGGAAAGGCGACGCTGCGGGTGAGCCGTGAATGCTCCGCAAAGATGTAGGTCCCGGTGTTCAGGGTCTGGAGCACGCAGTTCCAGACGAAGTATCCGCTGAGCACGAATGCCCAATAGTCCGGCAGGGGGATTCGGACCACGTGGCTGAACACCAGAACCAGAATCCCTACCGTGAGGAGCGGATTCAGCATCGTCCAGACGAAGCCCAGCAGTGAGCGCTGGTATTTCACCTTGAGATTGCGGATCACCAGACTCCGCAGCAGCTCACGAAACCTCCACAGCTGCCCTAGCCGGAACGGCGCCTCTGCCGTGGCGGCAGGACGAACCAACTGGAGCGGGGCGCTCATGCGGCGTATTGCTCCCGCCGGGTTCTGGCGATCCGGCTGGCGAGTGGATAGGCGCCCAGGCCCATGAAGCAGTTGCCCCACATCCGCAGCAGCACCCCGATGGGGAGTGGATCGCGACCCAGGCCGCGCCGCACCAGCCGTACTCCTGGCTTCAGGAGTCGCCAGCTCAGATAGGCCAGCAGAGGCAGTGCTCCCCGGAGAGAGGAGTGCGATACCTGCTTGCACAGAAAGGCGAGCAGAGCTCGTTGATGCCCGATGATTTGCTCATAGGCGGCCTCGGCCTCGCGTCGGTGCTCGTGCCAGGCCACGGCCTCCGGCTCATATTCGACTCTCCAGCCGGACTGCAGCGCGCGCCACAGGAGATCGTGGTCTCCCCCTCCGGGCAAGGCGCCGCCCAGGTCGAGCGCCTCATCGAAGCCGCCCAATTGCAGGGCCACCTTGCGCCGGACCGCGTAAGCGCAGCCGCAGCCCACGCTGATGGCCCACGCGATAAGCGGCACCGGCCATCCATGGAGCCGT
>DATKJJ010000207.1:0-6772 GCA_035543695.1 Gemmatimonadales bacterium
ACGCCCCGTCCAGCCAGGATCAGTCGGGCGCCATCTTTCGGCGTGCCGTCCCCAAGGGAGTGGAAGTGTACGAGATCAACGGACCGTTCTTCTTTGGAGCCGCGGAAAAGTTCAAGGACACCTTGTCCGAGGTTTCCCGAAAGCCGAAGGTGCTCATCGTCCGCATGCGCAACGTGCCGGCGATCGACTCCACCGCCATGCATGCGTTGAGGGATTTGGTGCGGCGGACCCGAAAGGATGGAACCATGGTGCTTCTGTCGGATGTTCCCCGACAGCCGCGCCTGGCCTTGGAGCGCTCCGGGCTGCTGGGGGAAATCGGCGGGAATAATGTGTGCGCCGATATCGATCAGTCGCTTGAGAGGGCCCGTCTGCACCTCGGTCTCACTCCGGAGCAGTCCCTGCCCACCAGCCCGGCCTGAGCCCATGCACCTGCAGGAGCTGCTGATCCGCTACGGCTTGCTGGCGGTGTTCCTGGGAGCGGCGTTCGAAGGCGACTTCAGCCTGATCTTGGCGGGGGTGGTTGCCCACCTCGGAATTTTCCCGTTCCCTCACGCCATAGCGGCGGGCGCGCTGGGAAGCCTCATGGGTGACTCGATCTGGTTCGGGTTCGGCCGGTTGCGCGGACCGAGATTCCGGCAGGGAAAGCTGTACCGCAAGGTAGGTCCTACCATCGAGCGATTGGCGTACCGGCTAGGCCCGTGGGAACTCCTGGCGGCCCGATTTGTGTACGGCACCAAGGCGGCCAGCATGCTGTTCTGGGGATTGCACGGCCTGCGCGTTACCCGATTTCTGCTGATCGACGCCATCGGCTGCACTATCGGCACCCTGGTTTTTACCGGGCTCGGTTACGTGGTGAGCGGGAGTGCCATCGCGCTGTTGGGGAAGGTGAAACGGGTGGAGCTGTGGCTGCTGGGAGTGCTCTTGGTGGGAGCGGTGATCGTGTTCATCATCCATCGGACCGCCAGGCACGAGCTCCATTTGGACGAGAGCGAGATACCTGGGGAGTAGGAGGTTAGTCCGGCTCGCCGTCGGGCTGAGGCTCCGGACGGGGCGGGGGCTCCGGCCGGCGAGAAGGGTTGGTCGGGTTGGGAAAAGGCTGCGGGGGCCGCTCCGGCTGAGGCACTCTCATGGTATCACTATAGCTCCACCACCTGGTTCCGCAGCTTGTCCACCCGGGGACCGGTAGCAGCCAGCACACTCCTCCACCAGTACACGATGGCTTCCTTGCGCTCCGGCCTGTACCCGGCGATTTGGCGGTACGGAATTCGGATCGTCTTCCCCGGGGCGACGCTCTTGCAGTCCGGCCCCTTCACGCAGGTGGCAAAGTCGAGCAACGCCGCGGTCTCCCGCTCCACGATGAAGTAGAAGGTTGGCTTGTCCGCGGCGTTGCTCAGGACGACCTCTTCCCCGGTGGTCTGTATGGTGAACTCGTCCTCAGCTGGTGCAGTGGAGTCGCTGCAGGCCAGCGCGGCAAGGGGAACGAGGAGGCAGGCGAGACGGCTGAGGTGCATGGGCCTTTGCTGCTGCGGGTAGGTCAAGGATACGGCAGTAGGGTAGTCCGGCGGTAGGCCTTGAGGGGAACCCGAAGATTCCCCTCAAGGGGCAGATCAACTCTTGAAATCCCACACGAAGGTGGTATTCAACCCCGGATACTCGTACGTGCCCGACAATTCCGTGGCGTTCTCGGTGAACGGCAGTACCGGGGTGATGAGCCAATAGGCCACCGCCACGTCCGCAGTATAGGAAGGCTGTCCCGGCGGGCAGCTGACCGCTGCTTGGGTGAAGTGCATCGTTACGCCGGTCGCCTGGTAGGTGTGGTTGACCTCATCGACTACGATCTCGCCGTCCTCCGGCGCCAGGTCGAACGACTGCGGTCCTCCACTATGGGTGCAGCCAAATTGGTCGGTACCCTTCTGCTCCCACTGAATGCTTCCGCGCTTGATTTGATACCGGGTCTGAACCCCGGGATAGGTGTTGGCGCTGTCGATCACCCATTGCACATCAGTGGTGATGACATCGGTAACGCCGCTGCCCTCACTTTTTTCGACTTGTGCGGTGCTGCTGGCGGTGCCGGACCAGCCGAGGCTGCAGTGGAGCTCGGGGTTGAGATGATTGTACGCCGGATCGTCCACCCCGAACAGCGCCAATTGCCGGCTATACATCGCCGCTTCGTTCATCTGTACCGGATCCGAGGTATCCAGGCACTCTCCCTTGGTGGTGTTGAAGCAGTTTTCCAGCGCGGCGATCACCGCCTCATGCACCGCACCTTCCTGGGGGACAAACTGGTCGTGTAAACCCACCAGCTCCACTCTGCGCTCCCATCGAATGGCCATGGGAGCCAACCTTTGGGCGGCGGAACAGTCGGTCTTCATGGTGTTGAACGCCGGCTCGAGAATCTCGCTATAGAATGCCTGTAAAACGGTCTGCAGCTTGTCAGCGAGCTGGGGATCAGGCTCGAGCCCCTGCAAGGCCCGGTTGCGCTCGTTCTGCCAGATGTCGCCGAGGAGAGAAGAAAGCCGATCCTCGGGGTCGGACGGCATGATGTCCGACGCCGAACCGAGGTTGGGATTGTCGCTGTTATAGACGGCTATGCCGCCGACCGTGAAGTGGAGCAGTGGCATCGCCAGCAGATCGGGGTCCGGCATTAACGGGTAACGGTGGATCTCGGTCCCGTCTCCGTGAGCCGCAAAGCCCACGGCCGAGTGGCGGGCCCCTTCAGGTGGATCGATGCGGAAAGTGACTTCAGTGAAGAAGCGTAATCCTTCGGGCTCGAACTGCACTCCGAGAAAGTGGGCTCCCGGGAGGTCCAGTCCGGTCACGCCGGTGAGCGGAGTCATGCTGATGATGGTGTCCGCGAGCAAGGCGTTGGGTGGTACGGTGAGCGTGTAGAGCGTGCCGTCGGCGCCGGTGGTCTGCAGTGTGCCCCCGGACACCGGAATCCGGGCCGAGGCCATCCGGCCCTGATCGAGTATTGGCGTCACATTGGCTGGGTGGGGCTCCGGCAGCGCGGGGTCGGACGGGCCTTCCGGAGCGGTGGGGCCGTTGTCACTACCACTGCAACTGGCTAGAAGAAGGGCGCTAAGGACCAGCGCGGCCGTATAGCGGGGGGAAGCCATCGGAACTCCGGCGTCGAGGTAGAGGTCGGTCTGCCTCCACCTCAGACGCGCGGATGCCCTGATTTTTCTCAGACGATGGGGTGATACGGCCGCTCACCGCCTACCAGACTCGCACGCGATCGTTCTCAGCCAAATAGAGCTTCTCCCCCGGCTTCACCCCAAACGCTTGATACCACTGATCCAGGTTGCGGACGGTGCTGGCCCGATACTTCGCGGGAGCGTGCCCATCGGTCAGGATCTGGTTGCGCATAGCCGGCTCTCTGGCCTTGCCCCGCCAGGCCTGGGCAAAGCTGATGAAGAATTGCTGGTCGCCGGAAAACTTGTGTACCGTGGGTGCTGGCTTGCCCTTGAGCGAGCGATGAGAGGCGTCGTACGCCGCGGCCAGGCCGGCCACATCCGCAATGTTCTCTCCCAGCGTCTGCTGGCCATTGACGGTGAGATTGGGAAAGGGACGGTACTGGTTGTACTGAGCCACCAGTTGTTGCGACGAAGCCTGAAAGTGCTTGAAGTCCTCTTCGGTCCACCAGTTGTGCAAGCGTCCCTTGGAGTCAAAGAGGGCGCCCTGGTTGTCGAAGCTGTGACTCACCTCGTGGCCGATCACGGACCCGATGGCCCCATAGTCCATCGCCACCGGACGATTGGCATCGAAGAAGGGCGGCTGTAGGATGGCGGCGGGGAAGTTGAGTGCGTTCATGGCGGGCAGGTTCACCGCGTTGACGGTCTGCGGGGTCATCACCCACTCATCCCGATCCACCGGCTTGCCCAGTTTTTCCAGCGAGCGGCGGTACTCATACAACCGGGACCGCTCGAGGTTGCCGTAGGCGTCTCCCTTCACGATCTGCAGGCCGGAGTAGCTGGGCCACTTGTCGGGATAACCCACGCCGACCTTGAGGACGGTGAGCTTGGCCTTCGCTTCTTGCTTGGTGGCCGCGGCCATCCAGTCGAGGCTGTCAATCCGATCACGGAACGCCGCGATGATGTTGCTCACCATCTCCTGCGCTCTGGCCTTGGACGCGGGTGGGAAGTAGCGCGCCACGTACATTCGCCCAACCGCGTATCCCAGTGCGGCGTTGGTGGCGCCGACCGCCCGTTTCCAGCGGTCGCGCGGCTTCTGGGCGCCGCTCAGAACCGGACCGAAGAAGGAGAACGTCTGGCGATACAGCGCCGAGGGAAGGACGGGGACCCTCGACTGAATGGCGTGGAAGGTCAGATAGTCCTTCCAGGTCTCGATCGGCTCGCTTGCCGTGAGCGCGGAGATGCCGGTGATCGCGCTGGGCTGCCATACGCTGAATCGGGGTGCCTGGTCCAAGCCTGCTTCCGCAAAGTAGGCGTCCCAATCGAGCCCAGGTGCCTTACTGTTGAATTCGGCCCGGGTCCAGTGATTGTTCGCCTTGCTCACATCGCCCGAGGCCTCTCGGGTCCAATGGGCCTGGGCGATCTTGTTCTCGAGCCGCACGATCCTCTCGGCCTTCCCTGCGCTACCGGTGACGTCGGCAAGTCCCAGCAGAGCGGCGACGTGCTGCTGATACTTCGAGCGGATCTCGCCCATGGCAGACGAGGTGTCCACGTAGTAGCTGCGGTCGGGCAAGCCCAGCCCCCCCTGGAGCAGGAAAGGCGAATACTGGGTCGGGTCGTCCAAATCCTGAGCCACCCAGAGGCCCAGCAGATTTTCGGTGTAGAAGTTGGTGCTGTTGAGCGCATCAACGTCGGCCCGAAGGGTGGAGCCGAGAAACTGGGCCAGCTGCCGGCGATCCCTGATGGCGGATATGGAATCGAGTGTGGCCCGGAGCGGCTTGAGGCCGGCCTTCTCGATAGCCACCGTATCCATGAAGGTGGTGTAGTAGAGTCCGATCTTGCTCCGCTCCGAGTTGGCCGGGGCCGACCCCTTTGCTACCTGCTGGATGAGATCCGCCACCCGCTTGTCGGTCTGGTCGCTCAGGATGGCGCCCGCACCGTAGTTGGACTTGTCGGGCGGGATCTCGGTCTTCTTGAGCCAGGTGCCGTTCGCGTAGTCGAAGAAATCGTCTCCCGGCTTGACCGAGCGATCCATGCCGGAGACATCGATGCCTGTAGCTGCAGACGAGTGCCCGGTCTGCGCGGAGACGTGGCTGACGGTGAGGCCGCCCGCCATCGCGCCGGTAGCTGCGAGGAGGCGGAGATTCGTGCGAAGGGGAATCATGAGTTGTCCTGGAGATATGGTCATGGCAATGCTTACGGACGCATCGGCCACCGGGTTCCATTACTGAGATTTATTGGCCCGCTTGGTCTCGAGTGACTCGACATGGAAGTGGTGCAGGACATCATGGACCAGCGGGGCCAGCATGGCCCCGGCGACGACGAGGAAGACCAGACCGGAAAAGAGGGCGTAGAAGCCAGCCAGCCACTTTGCCGGAGTGGTGGAAAGCCGGTCGACGGGGCCCATGCCCCCCAGAATCATGGCGGCATTGAGAAAGGCGTCAGTCCACGGGAGATGGGCTGACCAGTGATAGATCGCTATGCCGACGCCCAGGGCGACGGCCAGCAGCGCGAGCAATGCCAGGCCGTGCTCGAACATGGCCCGGGCGGTGTGCCGAAAGGTGATCATGGGGGGAAACATATTGGACTGAACCGGCAGCGGCAGATGACAAGAAGCCCCGTCGTCCCGGGGCTCCCTTTGTTGCCTGCTGCTTTACCGGCTTACTGCCGGCGCCAGAGCACAGCGTGAATTGTCGATCCGGTGGGCTGGCTGTATCCCACGATATCGCCGCGGAGGTTGATGCCCTCGGCCCCACTGTGACCCTCCGAGAGCTCGGGAAGGCGACTGGTAGTCCCAGCCTCATAAATCCAGGGGTCTTCGTTATCGTCGTCCTCCGCCCCCCGGATATCCTCTTCCCAGCCCACGATGATCCCGTTCGGGTTGATGTCCTGCACGTGCGTGGTGAAACGGCGGAACCGGCAGCAGGTGATCATCACGTCTTGATAGAACAGGAACCCACCGAGGAAATCGAGCTCCTCTCCCTGGGCATCGAGCCACGGACCCAGGCTGCCGGCAATCTGCCCCTTGGTGTTGACTGCAGTGGCATAGCTGAACCGCATGTTGCGCGCGGTGGGATTGGTTCCAATGTCCTTGAACGCGCCGGCTTTCCATTTGAAGGCGTGGAGCTCACCCGATGCCAGCCGGCTCGACCCTACGATGGCACCCCCTTGATTGATGTCTTCGGCGGTTGAGCTGGTTCCCCCAAGGGTCCCGAGATCGGTCATCACCCCGTTCTCCCATCGGAAGGCGTGCCGCCGACCGCTCAAGGTCTCACTCCAGCCCACGATGATTCCCAAATCGTTGATTGCCCGGGCCTCGCTGTTGCGTCCGCCCAGCGTGCCAAGACTTCGCTTCCTTCCGTCGGCGGCCCAACGCACCGCGCGCATGTCGCCCGCGCTGTTGTGGCTCCAGCCGACGATGACGCCATCGGTATTGATGTCGTTCGCCGCACTTTCATTGCCGCCCACTATGGTGCCCAGATCCTTCATCACACCGGCCTTCCACACGAAGGCATGGCTTCGGGTATCGGGGTAGGCACCCAGTGTGCTGGCGCCTACCACCACGCCGGCGTTGTTGATGCTGAAGGCCCGGGAGAAGGGTCCTCCAAGGGAACCCAGGTCCCGGATTCTGTAAGTGGCGA
>DATKJJ010000208.1:0-4454 GCA_035543695.1 Gemmatimonadales bacterium
TCCCCGCTCCACGGCCACCTCGAAGGCGTCGCGGGCGTTGTCCACCCACAGCGCAATGTCCCGGACTCCGTCTCCATGGAGCGCGATATGCGCCGCCGCCGGGTGGTCGGGCGTGACGGGTGAGGTGAGCACCAGCCGGACCTTGTTCTGCTGCAGCAGGTAGCTGGCCCGGTCGCGGGTGCCGGTTTCCGGACCCCGATAGCCGGCCAGCTGAAACCCGAACGCGGTTCGGTAGTAGTGGCTGGCCTGTTTGGCGTTCCCCACGTAGAACTCGACGAAGTCGGTACCGTTGATCGGAAAGGTGTCGGTTGCGACCGCCGTGGCTGGAGCGGTTCCAGTCTGCATGCTGCCCCCTAAGCTGGCATTGCTACCCGAGATGTGAGGCTGAGCCGAACCGGCGAACTCACGCCTAAATGGAATATAAACATGTAGTTACTCCCGACCACGTGCCGCCGGCACTCCCTCAATCTGCTGGCACACCAGCTGGGTCAGCTCCGCCGCGGTAAACGGCTTCTGCAGGAAAACGACATCGGGGTCGACCAGGCCGCGCCCCACCACGTCCTCGTGGGAGTAACCCGACATATAGAGGATAGGGAGGTCGGCCCGAACGTCGCGGATCTTCTGCGCCAGCTCGATGGTACCGATGTTCGGCACGATGACATCCGAGAGCACCAGATGAAGCGCCGGGCCGATCTCCTCGAGCCTGGCAATTGCCTCGTCACCATCGCGAGCTTCATAGACCCGATGGCCCTGCTGCTCCAAGACCCGGAGGGCCAGCTCCCGGACCCCTTCTTCATCCTCGATCACCAGCACGGTGCCGGTCCTGCATTCTGCCGGGAATGAACCAGACGACCTGGTGGACTCAACCGGGGCTTCGGCTCGAACCTGGGGCAGACACACCGTGACCGTGGTTCCTGTACCCCGGGCGCTCTCGACCCAAACGTAGCCGCCGCTCTGCTTCACGATACCGTAGACGGTAGCCAGGCCCAATCCGGTACCGGATCCCGCCGGCTTGGTGGTGAAGAATGGCTCGAAGACCTGCTGAAGCGTCTGGGAGTCCATGCCGTGGCCGGTATCGATCACTGATACGAGAGCGTATTCCCCGGCGACAAAGGGAATGCCGATGAGTTGGAGGCCGTCTTGCTCGTCCAGCCGGCGTGATTCCGTCCGCAGCCGCAGGGTCCCGCCTCCGGGCATGGCATCGCGGGCATTGAATGCCAGGTTGATGATCACTTGGTCCAGCTGCGCCCGGTCGGCTCGCACCAGGGGGCCCAGAGGGGCGAGCGACGTCTCCAACTCGACATTGGCGGGGAGAAGCAGCTTCAGCACCGTCACCAGCTCCTGCAGCACATCGTTCAGCTGAAGGTCCGCGGGCTGGAGAATCTGTTGCCGGCTGAAGGCGAGGAGCTGCTGGGTGATCTTGCCCGCTCGGGTGGCCGCCCTTCGGATCTCCTCGATGTCCCGATGACGCTCGGCCGGGACTGCTCCGCTCCGGGCCAGCAAGTCGCTAAATCCCAGGATGATGGTCATCATGTTGTTCACTTCATGGGCTACTCCGCCCGCCAGCCGGCCCACCGCCTCCAGGCGCTGGGCGCGACGAAGCCTCTCCTCTGCCCGCTTGAGTTCGGTGAGATCCTGAACGGTGATGACGTATGAACTGCCAGCCGGATCGGCAGTCAACGAGGTGACATTGGTCAGCACCGGAAACACGGAGCCATCGGCCCGCAGATGAAGCGATTCATACACTGGAGGATTCGACTCACTCCGCCACAGCGCCGGCTCGTCTGCCCGGTCGGGCGGAAGTAGATCGGAAAACACTCTTCCGCTCAGGCTGCCTGGGCTCGAGTAGCCGTGCAGCGCCGCGAATGCGGGGTTGACCGCCTCGATCCGTCGATCCTCAGCATCCACAATCGCGGCACCCCAGCCGGCACGGTCGAATACCCGGATCCATTTCTGCAGGGTGTCTTCCAGCCGAAAACGGCGCGCCTCCTCGTTGTCCAGCCGGTCGTGCAGCTCCAAGCCCTCAATCGCGACTGACACGCGCCGGGCAATAACCTGAGCCGCCGAAAGATCCATGGCGTGGTACGGCTCGCTCCGTGAGGTCCGAAGCAGGGCCAGGGCTCCGAAAATCGTACCGCCGGAACGGAGAGGGACTACTATCAACGAGTGAACCCGCAGGTGCTGTAACAGGGAGTAGACCGGCGGATCCCGACGCAGAAAAGTCGCCGCGGCAGGGGTAAGCTCGGGAATCCAGCGGAACTCGCGGCCCTGCTTGGCGTCCTTCCCAGCGATCCGTCGGAGGGCAGGCAGCAAGGGGCGGAGGGCCTCGGCGATTTTCGCCTCCTCAGCTGGATCAGAGTGAACAACCTCGATCCAATTCTCCCCTGCCGCACGCTGCACGCTCAGGACCACGGCATCCGCAAACCCGGGCACCAGACACGCGCCGGTTGCCCGGAGCGTCTGCTCAAAGCCCGACGCGCGATACAACGCACGGGTCACGCGTTCGAACAGGTCCAGTCTTTCGCGACCAAAGGGACCGACTATCTCTGAGGTCAAATCACCCCCCGCGAGGTCCGCGCGATCTTATGTGTTTTCTCCTCAGCATTGTGCCAACCTGTGGCCCAGGAGGACCATAAACAGTGATCCCGGTTACGCCCACGCGAAAACGTTTGCCCTTCCCTCGAAAGAGGGGTAGCTTCACTACTTAGCATCGGAGCGCAAATGGCAGGGCGGGACATCGTGGTGATCGGCGGCTCCGCCGGCAGCATCGAAGCGGTTGCTGAGCTTGTGAGAGGGCTCCCTCCGGAATTTCCCGGTTCAGTCTTCGTAGTGGTCCACTTCCCGGGGTCCGTTACCAGCACCTTGCCCCGTATTCTGAACCGGGCCGGGCCACTTCCGGCTCGTCATGCCATCAATGGCCAGCCCGTTGAGCCCGGCCGGATATATGTAGCCCCTCCTGATTGTCACCTGCACCTCGCTGACGGACAGACCCGGTTGGCCCGTGGTCCCAAAGAGAACGGTCATCGGCCTGCAATCGATCCGCTGTTTCGGACCGCCGCCCATAGTTACGGGCGCCGGGTTGTCGGAGTAGTGCTTTCGGGCAATCTCAACGACGGCACGGCGGGGCTTCTCTCCGTCAAGCAGCACGGCGGCACCGCCGTCGTTCAGTCCTTGGAGTCCGCGCTGTATCAGGGAATGCCCCGGAGCGCCATCGACCACGTGGAAATCGATCACGTGCTCGCGCCAACCGAAATCCCTCTGCTGCTCACCGAGCTTGCCCTGGAGCCGGTACAGCGCCCCGAGATAGTAGCTATGCCCGACATTTCACCAGACGACCAGCAGGCCGACGACTTCGTCATTGCCGACCGGCATACCCAGCCGGGAGTTCCGTCCACCATGACCTGTCCCGAATGCCATGGCACCCTGTGGGAGGTCAAGGACAACGAGTTGGTCAGGTTCCGCTGCCGGGTGGGTCACGCCTATAGCGACGAGGCGCTCCTGGTGCATCAATCGGAGCAGCTCGAGGCGGCACTGTGGACTGCCCTGCGCGCGCTGGAAGAGCACTCGGCACTGGGCCGGCGGTTGGCCGCGCGGGCGAACAGCCGGGGTCACTCTCACAGTGCGTCTTCCTTCACCGAACAGGCCATGGACGCCGAGCACCACGCCTCAGTCATCCGTACCGTTCTGGACCGCGGAGTTCGAAGCGGTGATGCAGCCGAAGCCTTGGTGGTGGGATGAGCGATCGGCATCCGGACTCGGCAGAAAAGGCCTTCACCCGGACCGGTGACGGGGTTCCCGACGAAGCGACGCTTGCCGCGTCTCCGCCGGAAGCCGATCCCGAGTGGCCTGGGCTCCTGGAGTACCTGCTTAGCTCGCGCGGTTTCGATTTTACCGGTTACAAGGCGGCTTCGCTGGCGCGACGGATACGCAAGCGCATGGAGTCGGTTGGAGTGGAGCGTTTTGCCGGATACCAGGAGTATCTCGAGGACCATCCGAACGAGTTTGCCACGCTCTTCAACACGATCCTCATCAATGTCACCAGCTTCTTCAGAGACCCGGCGACATGGGAGGTGGTGCGTGCCGTCGCCATCCCGGAAATCCTGGCAGCGAAGGCTCCGGGCGAGCCGCTTCGGGCCTGGAGCGTCGGCTGTGCCACGGGAGAGGAGGCCTATACCATCGCCATGATCCTGGGGGAGGAGTTGGGGTTGGACGAGTTCCGGGATCGTGTCAAGATCTACGCCACCGATGTGGACGAAGACGCGCTCGACACCGCTCGGCATGCCGCCTACAGCGATCGCCAGGTGGAAGGAGTCCCGCCGGAGCTGCTGACCAAGTACTTCGAGAAAGTGGACGGGCTTCATCTTTTTCGGAAGGACCTCCGGCGCCAGGTGATCTTCGGGCGGCACGACCTGATCAACGACGCGCCCATCTCCCGCATCGACCTGCTCACCTGC
>DATKJJ010000209.1:0-2710 GCA_035543695.1 Gemmatimonadales bacterium
CGCGATTATCAGGATCTATTCATCGAGCGGGGTCCTCGTCACGCTCTTGGAGCATCACTCGAGCACATTTGGGGGAGCGGAGACCTGGAATGTCCGCAGTCGCAATAATCAGGTGGTGGCAAGCGGGGTGTACTTCTACCACATCGAGGCTGGAGATGCCAGGAGAGTAGGGCGGTTTACTGTGGTGAACTTCGCCGAGTAGTTAGCGCGGCTCTCCCACCAGGCGCGCGAGCTCTTCCCGCACCCCCTCGACTTCCGGTTTCACCTCCGGTTCTGGATCCGGTCGAAAAGCGAGGTAGTGCTGGTATGCCCGTACAGCGCCGGCCGTGTCGCCGCTGAGGGCGGCGAGGCGTCCCTCCTCGTGCAAGAAGGTGGAGAGATAGTAGGTGGGAAGCAGATCATAGCTGCCGGCGCGCCGGCGCAGCGCCTTGAGGGCCAGGGGGAGGTTGCCCTGAGCCTCGGCAATACGGGCGACTACGAGGTTGGCACCGAGTGATGCTCCCACATCGTATGTCCGAGCGGCGGTATCGGCCAATTCGAGCGCGGCTCGGGCGTTGGGCAAGTGGAGTGCCTCAGCCCGGGAGGCCTCGAGCAACGCGGCACATAGTGCCGTGTATTGGCTGACGGCGATTGAATCGCCCGTAGCGAGCCCTGTCACCACGGTACCACGGAGCCGTCGGATCGCTGCCTCGGCGTATCGGTTGTCTCCCCGGGCAAGACGCCAAGTGGCCAGAGCGCAGACGCTCTGGAGCTGGTTCTGTGCGGCTTCGCCGCTGGCGGCTGAAGGCGCGGCGTACCGCGCCAGCTGCCTGGCGCCCACGATTGCCGCGCTGGTGTCCGCTCCCCAGTACAGTGCGAGGCGAATCGGGAGGCCCAAACTGACCCCCGACGGATCCCCGTTGACTGCGGATAGCAGGCGCGCGGCCTTGCGAGGGTGGCCCGCATTCAGCTCGTGCACGCTCCCGTGGAATGCCGCCTGCGCGGGATTGCCGGCTTTCCAGAGCCTGAACATGGAGTCGGCAACGCGAGGGTAGTCCTGCATTCCGACGCCCGATGACGCGGTAAACCGATAGATCAAATCGAATGGGAAGTCATCGGACTTTATCTCGTCGGTGGCCCAGAAAGCGCGCCGCGCCGAGTCCCCCAGCGCGATTGCCCTGTGCCAGCGAAGGTACCATCCGCCCCTGGTAGTCGAGTCTACCGTCAGCCCTAAGGCGACGAGCCTGCGCAGGGAGGTGGTATCCCCGTTCACTTGGGCGATCTCGACCATGTGCGCCAGAGGTTCTGCGAATATTGGCGAGCGCGCCGGTGTCAGGGAATCGGTTCCACTAGCCGAGTCAACTTCCCAGCCATGTTGAAATGCCTTGGCCGCTCGTTGCAGGGCATCATCCAGACCTGCCTTCAGGCCGACGTGATAGTAGGTATCTCCGAGCCCGTACCAGATTTCCGGACGGTCGGGGTACGCGCCCGCGGCCGCCTGCCATCTCCGCAGGCGGTCAGGTATCGTAGGCAGCGGCACGGCCCAGACATCCAGTAACGTTTGATCGCTGGAGCTGAGCCGCGCGCGGGCAGCCGAGGCCAAGCGCTTGCCGCGCTTGGCATCTTCCTCCGAATCACCGGTCCAGTTCGACACATGCACCAGCTCCAGGGCCGCCAGCGCGAAGGTCGAATCGAGAATCGTCGCCTCTCTATAGTGGCGGGCCGCCTCGTATGGGAGGCCCTTGCGGAAGGCTGCACGGCCGGCGAGGTAGGCGCGGATAGCCGGGACTGACGTGGTGGTGAGCGGCGCGGGTCCGGAGGTCTCGGTGCCGGCATCAATGGCTAGGAGCTGCCCCGCGAGTCGGTTCACCAACGCGGGGAGGCTGTCGACAGGGCCATCCACGCTCGCGCGGCCCCTGCCCGGGCCCCCAGGGTAGGCCATCAAAGCGGCGCTCAGCGTCAGGTGACTGGGCGTGCCGACCACGCCGCCGTCAATAACGCGCCCGGCTCCTACACTTCGCGCAAGATCGCGGGCCGCCTCGGGAGTGATCTCCTGGTCGTGTGCTCCCGTCACCCGGCCCCATGCGCTCAGGACAGCCCGCGGCTCGACAGCGCGAAGGTCGCCGTCGCTGCCGAGCGCGATGGCGAGTAGATCGACCATACCCTCGCGTACCCAAGCGAGCTCAGGGCTGGCCCCTGCAGTCCGGAACGGGAGGATCGCCACGAGTTTCGGGCTTGACGCCGCCGTGCTTGGTGAGCGCCTCATCTGGTAGCCGATCCCCACTGCCACCATTGCGGCGACTAAACCAAGAAGCAGGGTCTTTCGGCGGATCCGGGGACCGGAACGCGAAGGCGCCGCCCCACTTGCCGCGCGGTCGAGCGCGCTGACGAAGGCCTCGGCGGTGGCGAACCGGTCGGCCGGGACCTTGGCCAGGGCGGTGGTGATGGCGTGGTCCAGGGCGAGGGGGACGGTCGAGCGCACCGTGCGCAGACTGGGCACCGGATCCACCGCGTGGCGGGCCAGGATCGCCTGGGCGGTGCGCCCGGTGAAGGGGGGCTGGCCCGCCAGCATCTCATAGAGCACACAGCCCAGCGCATAGAGATCGCTGCGGCCATCCAGCTGGTCGTCGCCCGCCGCCTGCTCCGGGCTCATGTAGGCCGGCGTCCCCAGCGCCAGCCCGGTCTCGGTCAGCCGCTCGCCCCCGGCCGCCGCCGCCGCCCGGGCGATCCC
>DATKJJ010000210.1:0-7794 GCA_035543695.1 Gemmatimonadales bacterium
TGAAGCACAGCTCCTGAATTATCTCAGAGCAAGTGTGCTGGAGATCGGACTTCTACTCAACTTCGGACCCAAGCCACAACTGAGACGCCTCGCCTACTCGAACGAGCGCAAGAAATCACCGGGTCTACTGTTTCAGACCTCCCGCTCGATCAATCAGCGTTGATCTGCGTTAATCTGCGGCCAGTTTTGCCTACTTCTGGCGAGCGACCGCAGGTGATTCCGGGTTCTTGCCCGTCTCGATCGTGACATCCACCGACATGCCAGGTCTCAGGGGCACCGGGGCACCTGCCGGCTGGTCCACGGCAATTCGGACCGGGACCCGCTGCACCACCTTGGTGAAGTTTCCTGTCGCATTGTCGGGAGGCAACAGGGCAAATCGAGCCCCCGTGGCAGGACTGAGACTCTCCACCCGGCCCTCAAACTTGCGGCCCGGATAGGCGTCCACCGTGAACGTGGCACGGTCGCCTACCCGCACGTGGGTCAGCTGGGTTTCCTTGAGGTTGGCGGTTACCCAGACATCTTCGTCCGGCACAATGGACATGAGGGTCTGCCCTACCTGCACCAGCGCACCGACTTCCGCATTGCGCCTGGCCACCGTTCCCGCCACTGGTGCGGTGATGTACGCGTAGCTGAGCTGCAGCTTGGTATTCTCGACCGCGGCCTGCGCAGCCGCCAAATGGGCATCGGCGCTGCGCACAGCCGCGCCCGACGCCGACACCTGACTCCCCGCGGCGGCGGCCTGGCGGCGGGCCGCCTCGAGCTTGGCGGCAGCCTGGGCGGCGGCGGCTTCTGCGGCATCGAATTGCTGGGCCGAAACAATCTTCTGAGCCGCAAGCTTGCGATAGCGTTCCACATCGGCCGCAGCTTTGTGGTAATCGGCCTCGGCGGCACCAACTGATGCCTGGGCGGATGCTGCTTCCGCCCGGGTTGCCTGGAGCTCGGCCTGAGTCTGGCCGGCCCGTCCTCGGCTGCCGACTGCCGCCTCAGCCTGGTGTAGGTCGGCCTCGGCCTGCTGCAGCGTGACCTTGAGATCACGGTCGTCCAGCATCACCAGCGTATCACCGGCCTGTACGTGCTGGTTGTCATCCACGAGAATGCGGGTGACGAAGGCAGCAATCCGGGGAGCGATCAGCGTGATGTGGCCGTCTACCTGGGCGTTATCGGTGGAGACATGGTGCCGGGAATACAGGTAGCGGTTGAGTCCCCAGACAGCGAGCCCCAGCGCCAACACCCCCACGATGATGACCGGAATCCGCCGGCGCTTCGGCCTCGGTTCCGCCACCTCTGCCGCGTTCTCGTCTGTGCCTTCTGCCATGGTGGGTCTCAGTCGCCGGTCAGGCGATCAATGGAGTTGTTCGATGACGCCGAGGGCCCGGTACGCGGTAACCCGGGCGGTCCCGTAGCTCACCCGGGCCTGGATCAGGGCGTCCTGGGCGGCAATCACTGAACTCTGAGCGTTGGTTGTTTCCACGCTGCCCGCCACTCCGGCTGTGAACCGCTGGTGCGCCTCACTCAGTTCGCGGTGGGCCAACTTGACCCGCTCGTCCGCGATCGCCACCTGCTGCTCCGCCGAGGCAAGGTCCAGTACAGCCTGGCGGGCCTCAGTCTCGATCTGGTCCGCCAGGTTGTGCTCTCTGATCTCCTGGATCTCCAGGCGAGCCTGCTCCTCCTTGGAGCGGTTCTGCCGCCGCAACCCGTCCAGGATCGGAACACTCACCAGCAGCTGCAGGTAGTAGCTGCCGACCAGAACCCGGGTTTGCTGACCGCTCTCAGTGTAAAACCCGTTGACCGACAGGTTTGGCAGATTCTCATAACGAATGGCCCGCAAAGTTCGCCGGGTTGCCTCGGTGCGGGCATGCTCCGCCAAAAGCTCGGAGCGGTGCTCGCGGGCGTAGCGCGCCGCCTCGTCGGGCTCCCGTGGTATCTCGAGTGGAGCGAGACCCAGAGAATCGGCCAGCTGCAGCTGGGTGTTCGAGGGCAGGTTCAGCGCTCGAACGAGATCCAGACGCGAACGGTCGGCCTGGTTTCGCGCCACTGCCAGCTGGGTTCGAACTGACCCAAAGCTCACCTCGCTGCGGGTCACATCGATGGCGGGGCTCACGCCGGCCTCCACCAGTCTTCGCGCCTGTTGCAGCAGATCCGCCGCTACCGTGCTATCGGCGGTCCGGGCTCGCACCGTCTCCTCTGCGCTCAGCACCCGAAGGTAGGCCACACCGGCATTTGCTCCGACGGCATCGCCTATCACCCGGGCATCGAGCTTCGCTGCCGTGACGGTATCCTGACCGGCGCGGTAGCGGGTTCGCGCGCTGAGGTCCAGAATGCTTTGGGAGGCACGAAGCTGGACATTGTAAAGATTGAAAGCATCGGTCACCCCGCTCACCCCGGGAAAGCCGAAGGCATCGAGGTTGATCGTCTGACGAATGTAGGAGGCTTGTCCTTCGATGTTGGGCAGAAGGTCGGCCAGGCGCTGCCCCCTGCGGGCCTCCGCAGCCCGGACGTTCAGTTGGGCAATAGCTGCTTCTACTCCTTGGCGGCGGCCGATGGTAATGGCGTCGATCAGGCTGATGGGTCCGCTCGGAACAGTGGGTTTCTGCGCCAGAAGCGGCGCATGGATCCCCACCATCGCGGAGCTCAGCAGAGCCGCGGTGAAGCGCATAACTGGGCCTAAGAAGTCAGGGACTGTGACTGGAGGCGAACGCGGCGCCGTCCGATTGGAGGTGCTCGGAGGTCATCGGCTAAACCTAGGGGATCGGTCCGTCAGACCAAAATGCGATAGCAGCCGGAGACACCCTGCGGTGTGACAGCAATCACACAGCGGAACCCGATGCCGTCGGCTGTTCCTGCGTGAGGGATTCTCTTGCTCCGGTTCCTTCAATTCCGTAACTTGTCGTCAACCCGTCAAAGAGGTCCTGCCGATGTCGGACGCATTCCTCAGCTCCGACGATTTCGACGAACAAGCCCATCATCTCTATAACGAAGGCCGCTACGATGAAGCCCTGACTGTTCTCAATGAAGGCATAGCGCTGTACCCTCACGCCGTCGAATTGCACATCGGAAGAGCCTACGCCCATTTGGCCCGGGAGGAATACGCCTGGTCCAGACGCAGCTTCGAGCAGGCCCTGGCGTTGGATCCGGATCATGAGGACGGCCTGGCCGGCCTGGGCGAAACCTTGCTCAAGCTGGGCGATCGGGCAGGCGCCATGCGGGCGGTCGAGCGCATTCTACAGCTCGGGTTCCAGGATGATCACGAGCTCATGCTGCAGATCGGACGCGCCTTGTTCCGCGAGGGATTGGTTGCGCCGGCCCACCGGTTCTTCGATCTGGCGGTGGCGGCCCACCCCGAATCGCCCGACGCCGCGGCCTGCCTCGGCTACGCCTCCCACCGGCTGGGAAACGATGCCGGCTCCCTGTACTGGTTGCGCCGTGCGCTGGAGGTCGACGCGGGATATAGTGAGGCCCGGATTTATCTGGCCAACCTGCTCTACGACCGGGGCGAAAGCGAAGCGGCGCTGCATCAGCTGGAGCGAACCCAGCCCGAGGACCACTACGACGAGCTGGGCATCTGGCGCCATATCGAACTGAAGAAGTCGATTTACCGGCTTCCCGACGAGGATCCCGAGCTCGCGCCCTGGCTGGCCCGGCTGGCGGAAGTAGCCGGGGAGCCGGACGCGATCGACATGCTGCTGGCTGAAGTCGAGGCCCAGCAGGCCGACGGGGGTGTACGCGACCCGCACCAGTTGGAGCTGTTCGGTACGCTGCTCAGCGAGCTGCACGCGATGCAGAAGCGCCCGGGCCAGGGCGAAGCCCACCTCATCATGACCCTGGCCGGCCAGACGATCCGGGGCACCTGGGACGAAATTCTGCTGCAGATGAAAGCCGCCGACCGGGATTGGGCCCATGGATCGTTGAGTGATTTCATGGCCAGTCTGGCCCGCCGGGGCCAGGCTGAAACTGGTGTGGTCATCCCCACAACGGACGCGGAAGCATTTATCAGAGGAAGTGCGGAGGCCGGCGTGCTTCGGATAATGCAATAAGAGAGGTAAGCGGTGAGCGGTGAGCGGGGGGGTCCGGTTAGGTTTGGAGCTCCCCGTTTCGTTTTGACATTAACTACTCCCAAATGACCGCCACCCCCTCACGCTCACCGCTCACCGCTCACCGCTCACCTGTTTGGACCAAAGGTGTCCACCGGGAGGTGCTGCCAAACGGCCTGACGCTCCTGGTCCAGCCGGACAACTCGGCGCCGGTTGTGGCCGTGGTGACCCACGTGAAAGCAGGCTTTTTCGACGAGCCGGACCACTGGATCGGCATCTCGCACGTGCTGGAGCACATGTTCTTCAAGGGCACGTCGCGCCGGAGAGTTGGCGACATTGCCCGGGAAACCAAGGCTGCCGGGGGTTATCTCAACGCCGGAACGGGCTACGACCATACCAGCTACTTCACCGTGCTGCCCGCATCGGGTCTGGACGCTGCTCTGGACATCCAAGCGGATGCTCTGCGCAATTCAGTCATCGATCCGGGTGAACTGGCCCGGGAGCTTCAGGTCATCATTCAGGAGGCCAAGCGGAAGCGGGACACTCCAGGAGCCGTGGCTCAGGAAACTCTGCATGAGGTGATGTTCGACCGGCACCGGATTCGTCGCTGGCGTATCGGTCACGAAGATCACCTGGCGCGGCTCACGCGGGACGATGTGCTTGGCTACTATCGGTCGCGCTACGTGCCCGAGCGAACCATCGTGGCGATCACCGGCGACCTCAAGGTCGAAAAGGCCCTGGAGCTCGCGCGCGCCCGGTATGCCGACTGGGCTCCCCGACCCGGCGCGATAGACCGCTCACCTGAGGAACCTGTGCGGCACGAGGTGCGGGCCCGCACTCTCAGGGGCGATGTCTCTCAAGCCGAGCTGGTGTTAGGCTGGAGAACCGCACCGGCACTGCACGAGGATGCACCGGCGTTGGACCTCGCGGCGGCAGTGCTCGGCTCCGGCAGAGGGAGCCTCCTCTACCAGGCTCTCCGCGACACCGGCATTGCCACTTCGATCTCGGCCCATAATTACTCTCCCACCGAGCTCGGCGTCTTCAGCATCGGCGCCGATCTGTCCCCGGAGAATGTCCCGCTGGCGATAGAGCGGATCGCAGAATGTGTGGCCCGGCTTACACTGGTGGGCCCCACGGCGGATGAGCTGGATCGAGCACGCACTCTGCTGACCGCTCGTTGGGCCAGACGACTGGAGCTTATGGAAGGGAAGGCCTCTGCTCTGGCCTCAGCCGAGGCACTGGAGCACGTGTCCTTCCTTGACCGGGAGTATGCCGCCCTGGTCTCGCTGGATCCGGAGACCGTGCGCCAAGCCGCCGCGCGGTATCTCCTCCCCGACAGTGGAGCCGGAGTCGTCTACCTCCCGGACAACGAAGGAGCGGACCTCGGGCCGGAGCTTCTGGCCCGCAGCTTTGCGGTAACCGCACTGGGCAGGAGCGCCACCCAGAAAGTTCAGCCAGTCCGAGTCTCCCCCTCATCTCTTCGGGTCGGTGGTGCCTGGGAAGCCGACGTGCGCCACACTGCGCTCCGGGGGGTCGATCTTCTGGTCCGGCGCAAAACCGGCGTGCCGCTGGTTACCCTGGGGCTCTACGTGCCCCGCATCGAGTTCGAGCCCCCCGACCGGGCGGGCCTGGCCGCTCTCATGATCCGCAGCGCGGTGCGCGGAGCCGGAGATCTGGATGCAGCCGGCCTGGCCTTCGCCTTTGAACGGCTGGGGGGGACCTTGAGCCCCACAGCCGCCTCAGACTGGCTCGGGTTCGGCACCACTGTTCTGACCGAGCATCTGCCTCAAGCGGCGGCCCTGCTGGATCAGGTCTGCACCGCTCCTCGCTTCGGTGAGGCTGACATCAACACCGAGCGCGACCTCATGAAGATCGAGGCCGAGCAGGTGGCAGACGACATGTTCCGTTACCCCTTTCAGCTGGGATTCGCTGGAGCTTTCCGGGACCAGACATATGGCCTTCCGGTTTCCGGGTTGCCTGAGACTTTGGCCGGCATTTCTGCCGCCGAGGTTCGCGAATGGCATACCCGCGCCATGCTCGGGGTCCGGCCGGTGGTGCTGGCGGTCGGTGACATCGATCCGGAAGAGGCCAGTGCAACCCTGGCGGGGATTTTCCAGGAGTATCGCCCGGGGGACAAGGCAAGGCCGGTGGCCCCGGTGGGGGGACCAACCGCGGGCGAGATGCGGGTGGTCACTCGGGAGAAGGCGCAGACCGCATTGGCTATGATCTTCCCCGGGCCCGTTCGGGCAGGATCACAGCGGCACGCGGCAGACGTGTGGGCGGCCGTTGCCAGCGGACTCGGGGGACGCCTCTTCGAGGCCCTGCGTGACCGGCGCTCTCTCGCGTATACCGTGCTTGCGTCGAGCTGGCAGCGGGGGCGGGCCGGAGCGCTCGTCACCTACATCGCGACTTCACCGGAGCGGGAGGAAGAGGCGCGGGCCGCGATGCTGCAGGAGCTGGAGGGGTTTCGAACCACACCGGTCGAGGAGGTGGAGCTGACCCAGGCCATCAATTACCTCGCGGGGCAGTCCGAGGTCGAAAGGCAGAGCGCCGGAGCGCTAGCGGGTGAGATGCTGGAGGCCTGGCTGATTGGGGAGGGCTTGAGCGATCTGGAAGATCCCGCAGCGGCCTTCCGCGCGGTCACCTGGGAAGATGTGCTGCAGGTTGCTCAGGCCAACCTGGATCCAGAACAGAGGGCTGAGGGCGTGGTGCGCGGCACTAGTCTCAGACCGCCAGCCGGCGACTGATCACATCGATTCCCTTCCCCACATCGGCTGGAGCGCGGGCGACGATATCCACCAGGCACACTCCTACCGATGGGGCGCAGTGAAGCACGATATGGCCCTCCAGACACAGCAGCGCCACCGCGATCTCGCCGGCGCCCTGTCGGGCGACCGGCGGCCCCAGTCCCGGCATACCAACGGCCCCAGCTGCCGCGACCACCAGCGCCGAGAGCGCGTCGGTGTCCCGCAGCCGCTCGGAGCTGATCTCGGTGAGCTCGACCAGGTAGTGATTGAAGGTGGTGCTCACGCTGGCATCTGCTGATCACGCCCTGGCCGGAGAAGCGGCCACCGCTTCCCGGTATCCCTCAGGTACTCCAACATCGAAGAATCGCGCAGGGCTGATGATTCCAGCCAATGCCTCGCGCTGGGCCAGGCGCTGCAGCACCGGAACGTCATCCAGCTCCTTTCCCGGCGGGAGTCCCCGGCCGACGTCCTCGAACAGATCCAGAATGTCCCCTCCGAATGCCATTCGGCCAATCGGGGTTACCGCGGCCTCGGCCCCGGCGGTGTCGAACCGGCCAGATCCCTTGTCGGCCACTGCCACTACCCGAAGTGTCCCATCAGCAGCGGTCCGGACCGAGGCTCTTCCGGTGGCGCCTTTGGAGCCCGCCTGCGCCCGATCGATCTCGGCAAGCAGCACCGTTGCCAGCCGGGTCTTCTTATAGGTGGCGAGCACAGCCGACGTCGGGTTGGCCCCCTGAAAGAGATTGTCGGGAAGAAGGGCCAGGAAAGGTGAGCCGCCGAGATTGTCGCGGGCCCGGAGAAACGCGTCGCCCAATCCTTTCGGATGGTCCTGGGGCACAAATTCCAGCTCGAGCGGGCCAGGGTAGTTGCGAGCGACCGTTTCCAGCATCGGCTTATGCGGATTGGTGATAATGATGGCCCGGAGCAGCCCGGCATCGGCGGCCTCATCCAGCGCCCAATACAATATCGGCTTGAGTGCCACCGGGAGAATTTCTTTGGGCAGGAAGCGGGTGATG
>DATKJJ010000211.1:0-8386 GCA_035543695.1 Gemmatimonadales bacterium
CGTTATCGCCCATGAAGTTCACCACAAAGAAGAGGCCGAGGAGCAACAGGGCGCGGCTGACGCCGGATTCCAGCAACGTGAGGATGAAAGGCGGAATCAGCGAGAGCATGAACCCGAACGGTACGAACGCGAAGAGGAAGCAGATCACCGCCCACAGTACTGCAGCGTCGGTGCCCATCAGCAGCATGATGGTCAGATCCACCAGGGCGATGACGCCGCCAAACATGCCGTTGAGACCGACGAAGCGCCGCACCAGCCGCATGGCCCCGTCGAGGCGAGAGCGGAAGGAGCCCGGTCGGGAACCGTCACCCTGAATCAAGGGAATCTCGATCAGAAAGAGCACAACCAGGACGATGGCGAGGAGGCCGTAGCCGACGAGCCCGAGGGCACCTCGCACCAGCAGGCCCACCTTTCCCATGATCTTGGCCGGATCCGGCTTGAGCGCCTGGTCCACATCAATACCCCGTGCCGCGAGCTTCTGTGACACTCCATCCACCAGGTTCGAGAGCGCGCTCTGATAGATCGGGAGATTCTCCGACAGGCGGCTGAGGGAACGGGTCAAGACCAGGATCAGGAGTATTCCACCCAACAGCGACAGCAACGCGGTGATGGCAATGGCCGCGCCACGGCCGATTCCGCGTTGCGACAAAAAAAGCGGGACTGGGGAAAGGGTTGCGGCGAGCAACATGGAGAGCAGGATCAGGTTCAAAACCGGCGCGGCGGCCTTCATACCTGCCGCGATGACGACGAGGCCAGCGCCCAGGAGAACCACCCGGAGCAGCGGCGAGGCCTGACCGATCGATGCCATGGGCGGTCGGCCGGCGGCGGCGGCCGTCCGTTCGTACTCGGCCTTCTCTTCCAGCAAGTGGCTCACTGTTTCCCCCACGAAGTTGGGGTGCGCGCTGAGGGGCTGATCGAAAGCCGCGATGACGCCTCCCGGTCTCCCGGGATCGACTCTTCACGATGGGGCGGAACCGTCTAAAACCGAAACTGTCAGTTCTGCCAGTCCAGAACCGGCCGGCCATGAGCTGCACCCGTCCGCTGTGCCCCTGTCACAAGTGACAGTTTCACCTCCTTCCGTTTTCCTGCATTGTCGCTGGGGAGGAGAACGGCGCACGATCACCAGCAGAAACCTTCACCCCGACTTCATCCGGCGTGACCATGCCCGATGATAGTTGGTGCCACTCGCCACTACGCACCTAGACGGGTCTAGGCGCTAGAGACGCCATGGAGCCGAAGAGACTATGAGACAGCTGACACCGGCGGCCTTTGGCCTCCTCTTACTGGCAGGTGCTGTGCAGGTGGCCCCGGCTCAGGACACAACCACGGCGCGTCCGACCGGACTGCCAGGGAAGGTTCAGTGGGAATTCAACCTCGACGCGGGTGCCGGCGCCTTCGGCTTCTCCAATTCCCTCTATACCAACGTGCGGCCCGACCCTTCCGGAGACCTGAGCGACAACTGGTTCGAGAGCTTCGTGAAACCGAAGATTTCGGGCAGCTACGGCCTGAGCAAAGGCGAGCTGTACGGAGCGGTGAGCGCCGTGGGCGAGCGCACCTTCGACGCGCCTCCCCCGCTGGTTGGTACAGAGGCGTCATCGTTCCAGGTGGAGGATCTCTATCTGGGATGGCGGTCGGGTACCTCGCTGAGCGTCGGGGAGAACGCCCTGGATTTCACCGTGGGTCGCACCCAATACCGGATCGGACAGGGGTTCCTCCTCTGGGATGGCGGCGGGGAGGGCGGCAGCCGGGGTGGATTCTGGAGCAATGCCCGGAAGGCGTGGCAGTTCGCCGGCGTGGGACGGTTCAAACCGAAGAACCACACCTTCGAGGCCTTCTACCTGGACCGGGACGAAGTTCCCGAGAACGAGACGGGAACCCGGCTCTATGGGGGTAACTATCAGTTGGCCCTGGGCGAGAACAACACCATCGGCGCCACCTACCTGCATTTCAACACCGACTCGCTGGCGGCTAGGGATGGCATGTCGGTGTATAACCTCCGCGCCTATGTCGCTCCCTTCAAGCGACTGCCGGGACTCTCGCTGGGGGCGGAATTTGCCCGGGAGGACAACGGGGACCTGATCGCGTCGACCGCCTGGATGGCGCAGGGCGCCTATGAGCTGAGCAAGGTGGGCTGGAAGCCCAAGCTCTCCTATCGCTACGCCTTCTTTGAGGGCGATGACCCGGGCACGACGGAGAATGAGGGATTCGATTCGCTGCTGCCCGGTTTCTATGACTGGGGCACCTGGTGGCAGGGCGAGATTGCCGGCGAATACTTCCTCTCCAACTCCAATCTGATTTCGCATCAAGTGCGAGTTCACCTGACGCCCAGCGAGTCGCTGAGCGGCGGTCTCATGGGCTTTGTGTTTCAGCTCGATCAGCCCGCCTCGTTCGGTCCCGGCGTCACCTCCAAAGATTTGGCCACCGAACTGGACGCGTACGCCGACTGGAAGGTCAACAGCAACTTTGTGGTGAGCTTTGTCGCCGCGTTCGCTCATCCCCAGGAAGCGGCCCAGCAGGGCTTCGACCGTACCGACGATTTCACCTACGGCATGATCTATGTCGGCTATGCCTACTGACCACTCACTTCGGGACATGCGGTCATGATTGAACGCACCAGCCGCCCACTGACTCGGCGGGTCCTTATGGTGGACGATGAGCTCTTGCACCCCACGACGACCGGTGGACGCGCCGTCCGAGCATTGGTGGACGAGCTTCGCGCTCGCGGGATCGACACGGTGGAGGCCCTGTCCTGCGAAGACGGGGTCTCGGTGGTGGTCTCCGATTCGGCCATCCACTGCGTCTTCATCAACTGGACGCTGGGCGAGAACAATCGACACTCCCACGCCGAGGCCACTGACCTGCTCCGGGCTGTGCGGAGCCGAAACGCGAAAATTCCCATTTTCCTGATGGCGGACCAGAAAGTCGCCGGCACCATCACGATCGAAGTCGCTACTCTGGCCGATGAATTCATCTGGCTGCTGGAGGACACGGCGGCGTTCATGGCCGGCCGGGCGCAGGCGGCCATCGAACGCTACCTCCAGGGTCTGCTCCCGCCCTTCGCCGCGGCCCTGGCCCGCTACGATCGGGAGCGAGAGCACTCGTGGGCCGCGCCCGGGCACCAGGGCGGCATTGCCTTTCTGAAGTCGCCGGTGGGGCGGGTGTTCTTCGACTTCTATGGGGAAAACCTCTTCCGCACCGACATGGGGATCGAGCGGGCGGCGCTCGGCTCACTCCTGGGGCACAGCGGCCCCATCGGCGAAAGCGAGCGGTATGCGGCCAAGGTATTTGGGGCCCACCGCTCCTATTCGGTCCTCAACGGGACCTCGGCCTCGAACCGGGCCATTATGTCGGCCTGCGTCGGCGATGGCGAGATCGCGCTCTGCGACCGAAACTGCCACAAGTCAATCGAGCAAGGCCTGGTCCTCACCGGCGGCATTCCGGTCTTCCTGACTCCGACGCGCAACCGTTTCGGCATCATCGGGCCGATTTCCCCGGAACAACTCGAGCCCGCGGCCATCCGCAAAAGCATAGCGGCCAACCCGTTGGCAAAGAACGCCTCCAGCCAACGGCCCGTCTACGCTGTGGTGACCAACTGTACCTATGACGGGATGTGTTACCACGCGGCCGATGCCGAGGCGCGCCTGGCCAAGAGCGTCGACCGAGTCCATTTCGACGAGGCATGGTACGGTTACGCCCGGTTCAATCCGATGTATGTGGACCGTTACGCCATGCGGGGGAACCCGGACGAGCATCCAACCGATGGTCCCACCGTTTTTGCCACCCACTCCACCCACAAGTTGCTGGCTGCGTTGTCCCAGACCTCGTTCATCCACATCCGGGATGGCAGGGGGGCAATCGACCACGGCCGTTTCAACGAGGCCTACTGCTCCCAGGCGAGCACGTCACCGCTGTATGCGCTGATCGCCTCGAACGATGTAGCGGCCGCGATGATGGATGGGCCGGGAGGACAGGTCCTGACTCAGGACGTCATCAACGAGGCGGTCGCGTGCCGGCTGGCTGTGGCGCGAGTCCACCAGGAGTTCCGCGGCCGGAAAGACTGGTTCTTCGCTCCCTGGAATGCGGAGGAAGTTCGGGACCCCAAGACCGGGAAGCGAACCCCCTTCCATGAGGTGCCGCCCGATCTGCTGGCGACGGATCCCAGCTACTGGGTCCTCCATCCCGGCGAAAGCTGGCATGGCTTCGAGCGCATCCCCGAGAATTGGTGCATGCTCGATCCGATCAAGTTCGGCATCGTATGCCCGGGCATGAGGCCGGACGGACAGCTCGACTCCCGGGGGATTCCCGCCGACATCGTCACCGCCTATCTCGGCCGGCACGGTATCGTGCCATCGCGGACTACTGACCACATGGTGCTGTTTCTCTTTTCAGTCGGGATCACCAAAGGCAAGTGGGGGACGCTGCTCAACACCCTTCTTGATTTCAAGGCCGACTACGACCGGAACGCGCCGCTCGACCAAGTCCTGCCCCACATCGTGGCGGCAGCGCCGGCCCGCTATGCGGGCATGGGCCTCAGGGATTTGGGCGACCAGATGTGGGAACACATGAAGAAGAGCCGGCAGGGATACTGGCAGGCGCAAGCCTACGCCACGCTTCCCTCGGCGGAGATGACACCACGGCGCGCCTTCCAGCAGCTGATGGCGGGAGCAGCGGAGAAGGTCCCGCTGGATCAGATGGCCAACCGGGTGGTCGCCGTCGGGGTAATCCCCTACCCGCCCGGCATTCCCATCGTCATGCCGGGAGAGAACCTCGGTGGGATGGACGGCCCATGGCTCACCTACCTGCGCATTCTGCTGGAGTACGGCCACCGGTTCCCCGGCTTCGCCAAGGAAGTCGAAGGGACCGAAGAGCGGGACGGGACCTACCACGTCTACTGTCTGGCAACTGCGGCACGCAGGCCAGCGACGGACGACCGGCAGCGCGAGGATCGAGTGCAGTTCGAGGACAGCGACGATCCCGATTTCGTTCCCCCGGGCGCTGAACGGGCCAGTAGACGGCGGAAAGTCCCAGTGGCGGCCGGCTCCTCGTCGGGGTCGCGGAGGAGAAATTCGGGTTGAATGATGTCTACCACGTCGACAGCCTCGTCAACGAGAAGTCGTCCGATCCGGGCCAGCGACCCGCCGATGATTGATACGGTCGCGCCCGACGCGGGCACCCGCCCCACGCCGAGGATCGAGTTTTCGGTCAAGAGCCCGACCATCCCGATTCCGTTCCATCGGATGCTCAAGGTTGTTGCGGTGGTGGACCGGGAGGATGCCCAGGTCCGGCAGCTGCTGGATCACATCGCGGCAGAGAAGTTCGAGGTCGAGGTGAGCGACCGGTACGACCGGGATGTCTCCGAAGACGCCGATGTCGGCGCCTACATCGTGTCGATCGATGGCGACCGCCGCGAGCCTGGTCGCGATCTGGGCCGCGCCGTCCGAGCGATCGGTTTTGGAACGCCGCTCTGGGCTCTCGCCGATTCCCATCAGATGGCCGATGTCGCGGTCCTGGGCGCCACCGGCGAAGTAGACGGGTACATCTATCTGGGGCAGCAGACTCCGACGTTCTACGCCAAACAGGTCGTCGCCAGCATCGTGAACTACGGGCTGAGCCTTTTACCCCCGTTCTTCGGCGGGCTCGCCGCCTATGACGCCGAAGCCAACGTGACCTTCGCCTGTCCGGGTCATCAAGGCGGCCAGTTCTACCGCAAGTCGCCGGCCGGCCAGCTCTTCTTCAAGCATTTCGGGGAGCAGGTCTTCCGCAACGATCTGTGCAATGCCGACGTGGATCTGGGTGATCTGCTGATCCACGAAGGCCTCTCGGCGCAGGCGGAGCGCCACGCTGCCCACGTCTTCGGCGCCGACCAGACCTACTTCGTGCTCAACGGCACCAGCACCTCCAACAAGGTGGTCACCAACGCGGTCCTTCGGCCCGGGGATCTAGTGCTCTTCGACCGAAATAACCATAAATCCCTGCACCAGGGTGCCCTGGTCCAGGCAGGGGCAACTCCGGTCTTCCTCCCGACGTCCCGCAACCCATTCGGAATGATCGGCGCGGTCGATTGGGAGGCCTGGGACGAGGTCACCCTGCGGGAGCTGATCCGGACCCACCCACTGGTGCGGGATCCCGAGCGGCACCAGGCGGAACGGCCCTTCCGGCTGGCATGTATCCAGCTCGCGACCTACGACGGCACCGTTTACAACGTCCGTAAGGTTCTGGAAAAGATCGGCCACCTGTGCGACTACGTGCTCTGGGACGAGGCCTGGATCGGCTACAACGCGTTTCATCCTCTATTCCAGGATCACAGTCCGATGCGCCTGACGGATCTCGGACCCGAAATGGCGGGGCTGTTTTCCACCCAGTCGGTGCATAAGCAGCTTGCGGGATTCTCCCAGGCGTCTCAGATCCACAAGCGCGACGAACACATTCGCGGCCAGCAGCGCTTCGTCGAACACAAGCGCTTCAACGAATCCTTCCTGATGCACGCGTCGACCTCACCCTTCTACCCCCTGTTCGCCTCACTGGACGTGAACGCCAAGATCCATGAGGGCAAGGCCGGCGAGATGTTGTGGGATCGCTGCATCGAGCTCGGCATCGAGGTGCGCAAGAAGTTCCGCGAATTCGGCGGCTTCTATGCCAGCACTGGCCAGAGCGACCGGGAGAAATGGTTCTTCGATCCGTTCGTCCCCGACAGCGTGACGGTCCGAGGTTCTCGCTTTACCGAAGATCTGACCGAGGTGCCTTGGGAGGACGTCCCCACCGAGGTGCTGCAGCGAGAGCAGCAGTGCTGGAACTTCGATCCGAAAAGCCGCTGGCACGGGTACGCAGGCTACTCGGACGGATACGTGATGGTGGATCCTAACAAGCTGACGCTGCTCACTCCCGGGATCGACCGCGCTACCGGCGAGTACCTCGATTTCGGGGTCCCGGCTACGGTAGTCGCCAACTACCTGCGTGAGCAGCACGTCGTCCCGGAAAAGTGCGACCTCAACAGCATTCTCTTCCTTCTGACGCCGGCGGAGGACGAGAGCAAGCTCAACACGCTTCTGGCAAAGCTGGTCAAGTTCAAGAATCTCTGGGACCAGGACGCTCCACTGGAGCAAGTCCTCCCCAGCCTCTGTATGAAGCACCCCGAGCGCTACGCGGGGTATACCATCCGCCGCGTCTGCAACGAGATGCACGCCTTCTATCGCTCGGCGAACGTCAAGGAGCTGCAGCGGCTCTGCTTCCGAGCTTCGAGTTTTCCGGAGCTCGCCATGTCGCCGAAGGAGGCGTACGAGGCGCTGGTCGCCAACGAAGTGGACTACGTGCCGCTGCAGGAGATCAAAGGTCGCATCGCCGCAACGCTGGCGCTGATCTACCCGCCGGGAATCGGGGTAGTCGTACCGGGCGAGCGGTGGGACGATCGGGCGCAGCCGATGCTCGACTATTTCATGGCCTTTGAGGAATCGTTCAACCGGTTTCCCGGCTTCAACTACGAGGTCCAGGGCGTCTACCAGGAGCGGATCAATGGCCGCATCACCTTCCACACCTTCGCGGTCCGGGAGTCCTAGTCTGACCCGGGAGCCGCCCGTGCAGCTGGCCAAGAAGATGACCCTTGTTCAGCTCACGTTCATCGTGGCAGTGAACATGATGGGTTCCGGCATCATCATGCTCCCCACCAATATGGCCCAGGTCGGCGCAATTTCACTGCTGTCCTGGATCGTCACCGCCCTGGGGTCGATGGCCATCGCCTTCGGGTTCGCCCAGGCCGGCATCTTCAACCAGCGCGAAGGCGGCATGTCGGCCTACGCCGAGGATGCCTACGGCAGGTCGGGGTACTTCATTGTGTTTTACCTGTACTTCCTGTCGTTGGCCATCGGCAACGTGGCGATCGCCATTTCTGCCGTCGGGTACCTGGCCGGATTCTTTCCCAGCCTCTCCGCGACCCCGATTGCGACGACCGTGGGAGTCATTGGACTGCTCTGGCTCACCACGGTGGCGAACTTCGGCGGACCCAGCGTGACCGGTAAGATCGGCGCGGTGACGGTCTGGGGCGTCATCCTGCCGGTTGGCCTGCTCTCTTTCATCGGATGGTTCTGGTTCAGTTCCTCTACTTTCTCGGCAGCCTGGAATCCGCAGGGACTCAGCTTGGGTCAAGGGATGGGCTCGAGCATCGCCCTGACCTTGTGGGCGTTCCTGGGAATGGAGTCGGCGGCCCAGAACTCGGCCGCCGTAGAAAATCCCAAACGCGATGTCCCGCTGGCATGTCTCTTCGGGACTCTCGGCGCGGCGGTGATCTACATCCTGTCCACCTCCGTGATCCAGGGGATCGTGCCCAACGCCGAGCTGGCGAAATCCACCGGCCCGTTTGCCCTGGCGTATGCCCAAATGTTCAACCCGACCG
>DATKJJ010000212.1:0-2759 GCA_035543695.1 Gemmatimonadales bacterium
GCCGGCCATTGCCAGGGTAAACCGAACAGGATCACGGCTGAACCGAAGGCAGATCACTGCGGCCACGGCGGAGGCGATGAGCGCTGCGGCCAACGCTTTCCGATCGTCGATCGCCAGGCGGGTCAGAACCAGAATCGCGCTGGCGGCGACAATAAGCCCGATCTGCCGTGCGCGGTGTGGTAAAGACGGTGCTTGGGATGCAGGACGAACTGCGCAAGCGGCCAGAAGCGTGAGCGAGTACTCCTGCACCGAGGCAAAAAGAGTCGGAGCAATGAGGGCATTGAAGATGCCTCCGAGTAGCCCGCCTACGGCGATGCAGAGATAGAAATCGGTCAGTCTCGAGGTGGGCGGCTTGCTGGCCGCCAGCTCACCGTGGCATACCAATGCAGTGGCGAAGAGGACAATCAGGTGGAGTGGTACCAACCAGGGTGACGAACCCGATGGTCCCCAGAAGTTCAGGACCACCAGCGCAATGAGACCCACGGGTTGCCAACGAACCAGCAGGCTGTGAGAGATGTACGCCCGGCGGGAAAAGACTAAAGTGAACGACAGGAGGTACAGGACCAGCGGAACGACCCACAGGAGCGGCACTGCAGCCACATCCGTGGTCAGATAGGTGGTGAGCGCGAGAAACAGACTGGAAGGAACGAATGCCAGTGCTATCCAACGGGCCCGTTTTGTGAGCGACATCGGCGGATCGAGCGTTTCCGGCTCAGCCGGCCGGGTAAATTCTGGTGCGACCACCGCTGCGACCGCCATCCCGACCAGCACAACCACAATCACATATCCTATGCTCCAGAGCTGGGCTTGCCCCGCCAGCGGAAGCATTCGTTCCACGATGAAGGGGTAACACAGAAGGGCGAGCAGGCTTCCGCTGTTACTTGCCGCGTACAGGAAGTAGGGGTTCTGAGCTCCGGGATGGGACGTTCGAGAGAACCATACCTGCAGCAGCGGACCAGTACTGGAGAGCAGAATGAACGGGGCAGCAATGGACCAGCCGAGCACCGCGATCAGCCAGGCGGTTGGATGCTCCACGCGCAAGGTTCCTGGAATTCCGATCATCCGGACTGGGAGAGCCAACAACCACAGGACCAGTAAGCTGAGGTGCAGCAAAGCGTGCCGGCGCACACCCAGCCAGCGGGGCCCGAGGTGCGCATAAAGGTATCCGAGAAGTAGCGCGGCCTGAAAGAAGAGCATGCAGGTGGTCCACACCGAGGGGCTTCCTCCGAGCCAGGGGAGGACCATCTTCCCGAACATTGGCTCCGCCAGGAAGAGAAGAGCCGCGCTGAAAAAGACGGCGAGGGTAAAAACCACCCCGACAGTCCAACGCATGCCAGCAGGGGACCTCACTGTACATTATTCCGCGAAGGCCGGGTGCCATTCCGGGTACATGTTATCGTCGGTTACGACCGGAGTCGACGTTAACCGGGCGAGTATGCTCGCTCGACTCTCCACTTGGAGCGATCCGAGAACCTGCTCTAGCCTTTTCCGGTCGGAGGCAAGCTCCAGGTCTAAGACCGGCCGGCCGTCGATCCGGTAGTGGGTCAGGATCCCGCGAAGTCGGGCGCGGTCGAACGCGATGGGTCTGTCGCTGACCGCGGAGAGAATCATGAAACGTAGGCCGTATGGGAACTCGAGCATCGCAGTCTTCAAGGCTGCGGCTGAGCCCGTTGTGTTGAAGTAATAGACGCCGCCCGGGTTGAGGTGGCTCCGTACCACCTGGCAGTATTCAGTCGAGAGCAGGTTGGTGCTCTGCGCCCGCCAGTGGAACGGCGTATTCGAGATGATCATATCGAAGCGAGCGCCATGGCTGGTCAGCCAACGCCTTCCATCGTCGATGACAATGGTCACCTTGGGGTTGGAAAGAAGACTGGCAACGTCGGGGTGCTTGGACAACAGTTGGACGTATCCCGGGTTCACCTCAACCACGGTCAGACTCTCCACGCTCGGATGGTGGGCGATAACCTGAGCCCAGGACCCTGTCCCCAGACCCACCAGCAGCACGTGCCGCGGGGATGGATGGAGAGCGCCGATGAGGTACGCCCGCAGGATATTGTTGCGGTCCTCCCGTAAGTCGGTGGAAAACCTCCCGTCGTAGACCCCACCTCCGTAGACAGTCCCATCTGTCGTGACCGCAATGACTCCGCTGCGATTTTCCAATAGATCCGCGAAGCGGGCATCAGGCGTGAATTGCTGCCCCAGGAGAAGCTTCTCGTAGAATTGCTCGAACAGCTTCGGGGTGGCAGCCGCGGTGCATCCAATCACCGCTGCCAGGCCTACCAGGCACGGTGCGAGGGTGGCCCGTCGGAGACCCGAGAGCACCAGGAGTCCGGCCGCCGTGGCACATCCCAGCCCGACGAGTATCGCCGCAATCGTCGAGTTCCTGAGGGCGTCGAGCAATACGAAGCCGGTAAGAAAACTCCCGAGCACCGAGCCCGCGATGTTTCCGGCGTACAGGTATGACACATGCCTGCCTGCTGCCGCATCGGGTGCCACTCCAAAGTGGCTGACCAAAGGCAACACAGCTCCCAGCATGGCGGCCGACAGGGCGATCATGCCAAAGGCAGGATGGGTAGCCGAGCGCGACGTGACCCACGCGAGAAGAGGCAGCACCAGAAACCCACAGAGGTTGGCCAGAACGACAAACACCGCGATGTGACGGAGGTACTTCCGCTTCCCAACGGCGGCGGAATCTCGACAGAAGATGCCGCTGACAAATGCACCCACTGCCAGGCCGGCCAGATAGGCCCCGAGCAACA
>DATKJJ010000213.1:0-2678 GCA_035543695.1 Gemmatimonadales bacterium
GTCCTCGATCAGACTGCGCTCAAAAGCCTCGACCGCATTATCGAGCGAAGTGCTCACGACTGTGCCGGTGGCGTCGGCGGTCTGGAGCGTCGGCGGCAGGTGGTAACCGTGCACAACCTCTCCGTCCGCCAACAGAACGGCTCGCTCGATGGTGTTCTCCAGCTCCCGCACATTGCCGGGCCAGTGGTAGCTGGACAGCAGGTCGATGGCCGAGGTAGAGATCCGCCTGATGCTCTTCCCGTGCTCCCGGGCATACTTCTCGATGAAGTGATCGGCCAGGGGAAGCACGTCGGCTTTGCGAGCGCGAAGCGGCGGGATGAAAATGGGGAAGACATTCAACCGGTAGTACAGGTCCTCCCGGAAGCTCGAGTCGGCCAGTGCTTTCTCCAAGTCCCGGTTGGTGGCGGCAATCACTCGCACGTCCACCGGCACCGACTCCGTTCCTCCCACCCGCTCGAACTCCCGCTCCTGGAGGACCCGCAGCAGCTTCACCTGGGTGGACGGACTCAGTTCCCCAATCTCATCCAGAAACAAGGTTCCGCCGTTTGCCAGCTCGAAGCGTCCTTTCTTCCGCTGCTGCGCTCCGGTAAACGCCCCTCGTTCGTAGCCGAACAGCTCGGACTCGACCAGGGTTTCGGGCAAGGCGGCGCAGTTCACCTTGACGAAAGGCTTCTGGGCCCGGGGCGAGTGCAGGTGAACCGCTTGGGCGACCAGCTCCTTGCCCGTGCCCGATTCGCCCCGGATCAACACTGTGGTGTTACCTCCAGCAACCCGGGCCACCGACTCGTACAGCTGGCGCATGGGGCCACTGGCTCCCACGAGGTTGAAGAGGGGATTCCGTTGCTGCAGCTCCTGCCGCAGCTGGGCGTTTTCCGAGACCAGCTTTTGCCGCTCCACTTCGAGCAGCCGGTGAATCCGGACTGCCTGCGAAATCATGGAGGCCACGACCCGCAGAAATTTCAGCAGTCGATCCACGTCCCGTTCAGGGCGGAATCGCACTTCGACCATCAGCGAGCCGATGCAGCGCCGGTGAAGCACAATCGGCACTGCCAGCGCGGTGTGCTCGCTGGTCCCGTCAACCTGGCGGCCGACAACGACAGTCTCTCCGGTCGCGGCCGCCTCTGCCAGGATCCCCTGGGCGGGGCCGTAGTAATCGCCCTCCCGATCGTGGCGCAGCCCGACCTGGGCCCTGATCTCGAGGGCCCCGGTTTGCTCGTTCAAGAGAGCCACGCCGCCCCGAAGTACCGAACAGCGCCGGACCAGAATCAGCAGGACGTCCGAGAGGCCTGCGGGCAGACTCAGGTGTCCGGCAAGCGCCTGGCTGACATCGACCAGGGTCCCGAGCTTCCGCGCCTCACCGGCTTCGGTCCGAAGGAGCGGCACCGCGTCCGTCTCAGCATCGCTGGGGCCGGGTTCCGGGTTCGAGGGCAGCAAGGCGGGTGGATGAACCACAATCCGCGGGGTATTCCCCGCAGCTGGGTTGGTCATCGCTACTCCCGGGTATAAGCTCAACAAAAAAGCCCGCTCATCTGGAGCGGGCCTGGTGCACGACGTACTGTCCGAGCTTGTAGCTAAGGCCTACGCTCCCTGGTCTCTGCGCAGTGCGCAGCGAAGCCCGCGGTTGTGCCGCCGGCGGTTGAGCTGGAGGAAGTGCGGTAGACCGTGATCCATCGTTTCTCCGACGAATGAGCGTTCACTGGCAAGCTAAGAGCGCTCAGCACGGAGTGTCAACCACGCTTACGACCGCCGCCGAGGAGCCCGCGCGGGGGACTCGCGTGATCATCAGTCGCGCAGTATGATGGTGCAGTTCAACGCCACAGCCTGCTCAGGAAGATCGGATGGCCGCGCGCATCCTCGTCGTAGATGACGAGCCGATGGTTCGGGCTCTCATCGTTCGTGCTCTGACGGATGAAGGGTATGAAGTCGTGGCAGTGGCCAATGGCCGTGCCGCGCTGGATGCGGCCCGCGGCGCCGATACCGGGTTTGACCTGATTGTTACCAACAACTACATGCCGGGTCTCACGGGACCCGAGCTGGTGGCGCGAGTCCGACAGGATTTTCCCCAGCTGCCGATCCTCCACATCGATGACCTGGTCCGGCGGGAGCGATTGGGGCACTTGCCCTCCGACATTCCGACCATCTACAAGCCTTTCAGCATCGCCACCCTGACCGGCGCCGTCCGAAAGCTGCTCGCCCGAGACTAGACCGGGCTCAGGGAATCTGCCAGAGCGGCGGCAGCGCACCGCTTTTTCTTCCCCGGTTCTTTCACCTATCTCGTTGCCCATCATAGCAATAACGATTGGCCTGGGACCTGCTTGCAGGCTTCAACCTATTGGCGTGACCCAACCTGACCGAGGAAACTGCCTTGCCCAAGCTGCGGCTGAAAATGGACACGGTCCGAAGCAAGATTCTGGTCTTTGCGCTGACCGTAGCCCTCATCCCGTCCGGGCTCACCGCATGGATCTCCTACAGCCAGAACAGCCACGCCCTGGAGGCAAAGATCAAGCAGGAGCTGCTCAGCTCCAGCGGCCAGGCTGGCCGCGAGATGGACGTGTGGTTGAAGGAGCGCCTGTACGACCTGCGGGTGTTCGCCAGCTCCTACGAGGTCTCGGAAAAGCTCTCCCGCGGCCGGACCGGCAACTCGCAAGAGCGCCTGAACGACTATCTCACCTCGGTCC
>DATKJJ010000214.1:0-2369 GCA_035543695.1 Gemmatimonadales bacterium
CTGAAGCACCACGTCGACCGGCTGGCCCAGGATCACGAGCGGGCCCGGCAGCTGGCCCTGGAGCTCGCCGGCATTCCCGGGGTCCAGCTCGATCCAGGCACGGTGGAGACGAACATCGTGGTCTTCGACGTTAATCAGGCCGGGTTAACCGGTGATGAGTTCAATGCCCGCACCATGAGGAGCCACGGCGTCCGGTTCAGTGTGCTAGGGCCTCACACAGTCCGGGCCGTGACTCACCTCGACATTCCGGCAGACGGAATCGACCAGGCCATTGCGGCCGCGCGGGCGGCGATCGGAAGGTAGTGCAAGACGACGGGCGAGAGCCGTCCTATTTGTTGTCATGCGCGATAATCACCGTCCCAAGCAGGAGCTGATCCACGAGATCACCGGCTTGCGCAAGCAGGTAAGCGATCTCAAGGAAGCGATTGCTGCCCGCCGTCGAGTGGAAGACGCGCTCCGCGACACGTCCGGTATCCTCCGCCAGCTTTCCGACAGTGCACCGGTCGGTTTAGGGCTGTTCCGCACCGATGGCACCTTGCTCGCCGCCAACCAGCGATTTGCCTGTATGCTGGGGTATCAGTCCCCCGGTGAGCTTCAATCGCTAAGCTCAGTGGTTGGAGTGTTTGCCACCCCCGAAGATCGCGCCCGGGCACTGGAGTCCCGCCAGCCCGGAGAGGCCCCTCGACGCACGCTGTTTCGGTGCAAGGACGGATGCCGGCTGCTGCAAGGCGTCCTGGCCGGCGAGCCGATCGACGGCGGTGCAGTGGCGCTCGTCGTTTTCAACGGCATCCCCATGTCCCCCGACCCATCTTTTCCGGTCACTTCCGCGTAACTCAGGTCCGTACTTCACATAGGCCGGTTCCTACCTTGGCGTTGCCGTCGAGCTCGCGCTTGCCGTCAGCGCACCATCACCATCCAAGGAGGAGCCATGTCCATCCGGATTACGCTCGGGGCGGTTGCCCTGGCCGCGGCGCTGGCGGCGTGCGATCGGAGTGTGCCAACCGCGGGAAATGAAGAATCCCCATCTCCCCCCACCGCGCAGTACTCGGTTGAGCGAAGCGCCATGGACCGCCTGGCCAGGAAGTTGGCCCGCGCTCTGGCCGACTCGGCGTTCCGGACATACCTCAAAGGCGAGCTGGACCGCTCTCCCTTTCCCGAGCACAAGCTGCAATTACAGCAGCTGCTGCTGCAGTCCGATCGCCGGGTCTTGAAGGAGCTCGCCCGCATCGGAGGCAGCTCCGAGGCGGAAGTGGATACCGACGTGGAGGAAGCCATCCCGCTGGAGATCTATTTCCCGGTCCCGCAGCACCGACACGAGTGGGATGGCGGCTCCAACCTGCTGGTGGCCAGCGCCCGGGAGGATCGAGAGGCGCCCGTCGCGTATACCGTCGATGGCCTACGGAAGGTGTTGAGCCCGGACCAGCCGCCTGCCATGCCGGTGTTGGCCGTGGTTCCCGTCGAGACCGATTTTGCCCACCCTACCGGGCCGGGCGCGGAGGCCACTTGCACCGACTGTGGGGGAGGTGGCGGGGGCACCTCGGGACCACCGCCCGGTCTCTATATGGCCTACTCTCACTTTGTGAAGGATTTTGAAGGTTGGTTGAAGGGCAGTCCCGAGTTTGAGTACCACGTCCTGGGTCAGTCGGGCACAACCGACTCGTTGCGGGACTATCAGTGTGCCGGTGGAGCGGCGGGTGGATACTATCGCTTCGACCAGAACGACTTGGACTGGACCGGCAGCGTTCTGCTCTTCAGCCAGGCCCAGCTCAACAACTACAAGTCGGCTCACCCCAATCAGAATTTCCGGATCATTGCCCTGGAAGACGATGACACTGGGTGCGTCATCAAGTTCGACGCCAATCGCTTCAAAAGCGTCATCAGCACCATTCAGGCGCAGTATCCCAACCTCACCGGTGCCAAGGACACCACCAGCTCCACTCTGGCAAAGATTATCAAGCGAGCCAACGCGCTTCAGAAGATCCTGTCCGCGGTGTACTCGTTCATCAACACTCAGGACGATTTCATCGGCAACGCAGTCGAAGACGTGGTGGTCGGCCAGTCCTACCCCAACGCCAACTGGGTCATCAAAGGTGAAAACACCGTTACCAACGGCTGGGCCAAACTGGAGATGCGCTGATATGAAATGCCTTGCCCCGCTCGGTCTGCTCTGCATCCTGGCGCTTTCGATGGGCACCCCCACCCAAGCGTGGAGTCAGTGGTCCCTCGGACTTGGCGTCGAGGCAGACCGCTTCTGGGGCGGCTCCCTGGAGAATGGCCCGGAAGAGAAGTCTTTTCGCCCCTACCGCCCTACGGTGTTCGCGGTCGGAGCAGAGCATCGCTTTGGGAGCTTGGGGCTGGGCCTTCGCGCC
>DATKJJ010000215.1:0-3697 GCA_035543695.1 Gemmatimonadales bacterium
GAAGCCGGAGCTGGTGGTGGCGAGGGCGGGGAAGCCGAGCCGGGCGAGGATCCTGGCGCTGCCGATATCCCATGGGTTGGGGATAACGAAGCAGCCGGATTGGTGCAGCTTGCGAAAGCGCTGCCGTCGTTCTGCGAGGGAGTTCATTCCCGAAGATACTGAACGTGGGGAACGTGGGGAACGACGGAAGGCGTAGATAAGAAACTCCTCATCCCGAGGGAGTAAAACGACCGAGGGATCTACTCCGAACCTTGCTTCAGGTGAAGTGGATCCCTCGCTTTGCTCGGGATGAGGTGGCTCACTTACAGCCTGCCCTCGTTCCTCACGTTCCGTCGTTCCGTCGTTCCGTTCAATCCGGAATATTCGGGTTGTTATTCCGCTCCACCGTCGGAAGCGGGAAGCAGACCTGAGTCCCATACTCACCCGACGTTCCAGCACCTACCGCGAAGGGCGTACCCGGGGCCGGATAGAGGGGCACGCCGTAGCGGATGATGTCGCCCAGGCGCTGGCCTTCGAGAAACAGCTCCCGGCTCCGCTCGTCGATGATTTGCGCGAGCACTTCCTCCGGGGTTCCTCCGCCGTAGGAGGGAAGTCCGGCATTGGTATGCAGCGTGTTGATGATGCTGACTGCCCCACCCACGTCACCCGCGGCCAGGTCTGCCTCCGCCAGGATCAGCTGGGCCTCTTCCCATTTCCCCACCACGATCGGCGCGTCGATGCTGGTGTACTTGGCCGGGGCAAAGATCTCGGTGGCCTGGTCGGCGCCGGTGGTGCCCAAATCGGTTACCGTCACCCGTGGATCCGGCACGCCACCGAAGGTGAGATCCCGGAAGGGCACGTCCACCGTGAAAGTGAGATCGCGGTAGAGCGAGGTGAAGATCAGGTTCTCTCGCTGGGTCTTGGTGCTGGATCGGCTCGCGGTCACCACGAATCCGGCAGGAACCAGTGCGGCGTCTGCTCCCGCACCGGGCTTGTTGCCCAGGTCGAGTCGTGCCCTGGCTCGGCCGAGCAAGGCCAGGTTCAGGCTCGAGTTGATGCTGAGACTGTCACCCGCTGTTGGCGCCGTGGTGAGCGCTGCCGCTGCCGCGTCGATCGCGCGGGTGAATCGCGCCTCGGCCTCAGTCAGGATCTGCGTTGGCGTGAGCTCCGGGCCGACATCGAGCGCCGCCGAGCACATGCCTTCGCCCAGGAGCACCAGGCTGTACCCGGCATAGGTTGCGGCGACGCCGATCAGCGCGGTTCGGTTCGGCACCTGCTCGTCGGTCCAGCCGTCCAGCAGCGAGACCGCCTTGTCGGCGTCGAAGCGCGCGGTGGACAGCACGGTGTAGACCGTAGGATTGCCGTCGTCGCAGGCATCGGTCGAGTAGTTGGCGAGAGTCGGAACGATGGTGCGCCGGTCGAAGTCCCACAGGATGTTCGCCAGATTGGAGTTGGCCAGCTCGTCACTCACTGCGCCCGCGGCCACGATGTAGTCGTTGAGGGCACACTCGAAGTCACCCACCGCGCTTGTCACCAGGAGAGATGCATTCTCCGGTTTCTCCAAGTCTTCGGCCTTGACCCGGCTGGGGGACTCCTGCTCCAGCGACGTGATGTCGTGACAGGCGGAGAGAATCAGGCAGAGCATGCCGGCACACGCCACGCCCAGGCACCAGTCCAGCCACGGTGACGATTTCTGTGTCATGGTCGTCCTCATCGGGTTCGCCGCGCGCTAGAAGTTGAGGCTGATGGTCATCAGGAACTGGGCCAGGGGTGGTGTCACCGCCTGATCGAAGAAGTCGAGCGGAGCCGCTTGTCCCTGGGGGCTCTGACGGTCCGGGTCGAGCCCGGTATAACTGGTCCAGGTGTGCAGGTTGCGTCCGGTGGCGGTCACGACCGCTCGCTGGGCCCCAATCGCCGTCGCCCACCGATCCGGCAGGGTATAGCTGGCCGAGACCTCGCGGAGCTTGAAGAAGCCGGCGTCCTCGATGAACGAGTTGATCGTCTGCAGATCGGCGCCCAACGCCATGTCGGCCAACAGCAGAGGATCGCGGCCCGCCGGCGTCACCGCCTCTTCGCAGTTGGCAAAGACGTCGCAGCGGATCCATTTGTCGGTATTGAAGCGCTTGTGCCCCTGCTTGAAGTCCACCAAACCATAGAGCCGGAGGTTGCGGAACAGGGTCAGCGTGGTGGTGAAGGCGCCGGCGACCTTGGGGATCGGCGTTCCCGCGAACACCAGCGGTGCCGCCGAGCAGTCGACCGGAGCCTGCCCCGGCCCCCCGTCGCACAGCGCGCTGGTCAGCGTCCCGTCGGGATCGGCCGTGGCGCTCACCACCTTCTTGATGAAGTACGAGGCGATGGGAAAGCCTTCCACGCTGCTCTGGGGCGGGAAGGTGCTGATGCTGGGAATTCCGCCCAGATCGACGATCTCGTTGGAGGCGGTCGCCACGTTGAACCCCAGATCCCAGCTGAAATTCGGGTTGGTGATCGGCTGGGCGTTCACCTGCAGCTCGACTCCTTTGTTGCTCACCTGGCCGATGTTGACGAACTGCTCCCCGGGAAATCCGCCGGACGGTGGCACCCCTCGCAGCAGGATCGCGTCCTTGGTCTGCTTGGAGTACACGGTGAAGTCGATGCCGACGCGGTCGAAGAGGCCGGCCTCGAAGCCCAGCTCGACCTCTTCTCCGCGCTCCGGCTTGAGGTCTGCATTCCCCACGAACTGCGGGGTGACGATCGGCTCGTCGTTCGGCCCGGTGCTCGGCTGGTAGGTCCGGAGGGCGGCAAAGGTCTGGGGCTGCTCACCCGAGGCTCCGTATGCCGCGCGCAGCTTGAGGGCGTTGACGAAATCCAGTCCGAAGAATCCCTCCTCGCTCACCACCCAGGTGCCACTCAGCTTGGGGTAGCTGGCAAAATCGAAATTGTCACCGAACGCGCTGTTGTTGTCGATGCGGACGGCGCCGGTGAGGAAGGCCCGGTCATTGAGCCCGAACTGCTGCTGGGCAAAGAGACCGATCGTCTTGTTGGTAACGAACTCCTGGCTGCCCGGAGCAATGGCGGTAGAGCTCCCGGTCACGAACCCCGGGGCAGGGAACTGGGTTCCCGTTACCGAGATCGAGTCGACCCGTCGCTGGTAATACTGGGCGCCTACCGAGGTCGCGGAGCTGATCTTGGTGGACAGATTGAAGCGGCCGGTCGCGGCGTAATCAGCGGTGTAGAACGAGATGTCCTGGCGGTTGATCGTGACTTGGCCCCGGGCCGAGATCGGATCGTAGAACTGAGCCACGTCCGGAGGCATGAACTGGGTCAGCGCCTGGTTGTCTTCCCCCGTCTGGTCGAATCCCAGGGTCAAGCGATGACTGAGCCAGCTGAGCGGCCGATGGTTCGCGGTGACGCTGCCGGTGAAGCGGGCCAGATCCTGGGTGTTGTCGAACACGCCTGAATAGAATGCCTCGGGCGGGGTCTGCAGGAATCCGCGAGTAGGGGATTCGGACAGGATCGGAAGGCCGTAGAGAGTATTGAACAGGACGCCGTCGCCGTAGTCCACGCCGAGGTGGTACTTCGCCTTTATGTAGTTGAAGCTGGCCCCGACATCCAGCTTCTGGTTGATCGGAAAGGAAAGATTGGCGTGTCCGGCAAACCGGCGGGCCTTGTTGGTCGGGTCGATGCCGTGGTCGTCATCGTAGTTGCCGGAGAGATAGTACTGCACCGCGTTGGAGCCGCC
>DATKJJ010000216.1:0-2295 GCA_035543695.1 Gemmatimonadales bacterium
ACCCCGCGGCGAGCCCGAGATAGAACTGCAGCCGTTGCTGCTGCATGAGCGTTTGCATGAACCGGCCCCCTTCCCGTCCAGTCGCACGCACTGTCGGAATGAGGAATCCGGCCAGCAAGATCATGGCTCCAGCCCAGAAGAGCCCGCCCAGGATGTGTATGAGCCGGAGGAGGATGGTCAGGGTACGCTCGTCCATGCGTCGACCTCACGAGTATTCGTTGTACCTGCTGTACGATTTGCTGGTACAGTCTATACGACGCCGTCGCACTCCTCCATGGAGGAGGTAGCCCGGCAGACCTTGGCTGACGGTTAGCTTTTAGATTCACATTAATGCCTATGCCCCCAACCAAGCTCATTGGCCTCCCGGCCCAGACCACTCCGCCCGACCTCAGAACCAGCCAGGGCTACCGCCGGCAGTTTCCCGCCGATCTGCTGCGCCAGGCCTCGCGGCGACTCCAGATTCTTGCCCTGGTCGGGGGGAGCCTCTGGGTTTTGGGCCCTGCCTTCGGCCACCTGGCTCTGGCCCTGACCCAGCCGAGTAATCCTCGGTGGGCGGAGTTCGGTGCGATCGACCGGATTGCCGCGCTGGGAGTGGCTATTTCGCTGGTTGTGTTCCTCTACACCAGGATCCGCGAGCGAAACCCTCGCTTCGTCATGGACCTGGCGCTGCTGTATATGGTGGCGTGCGCCGCGTGCATCGGGCTGATGATCCACTGGGGTCCGCCCTCGGCAACGCCGATGGACCCTACGCCGATGATCACCTGGACCGCACCGGTAATTCTCATGTTTGCAGCGCTGATGCCGGTGCCCCCTTGGAAGATGGCCCTTGCCGGCTTCATCGCCGCATCAATGGATCCGCTCGGCATGATCACTGCCCAAGCCGAAGGGGTGTACCACTTCGGCCCGCTCCGCAACGCGTTTCTGATGCACTATCCCAACTACTTGCTGCTGGGGGTGGCGGTGGTGATCTCCCGGGTAGTGACCGGTCTCGGACGCGAAGTGGCCAAGGAACGGGAGTTGGGCAGTTACCGGCTAGGTGAGCTGTTGGGCGAGGGCGGCATGGGGTCCGTGTACCGGGCCACTCACCGCATGCTGGCCCGCCCCGCGGCCATCAAGCTGATCCGCGCCCAGGTGCTGTCGTCCCAGGATCCCCGTAGCGCGGACCTGGCTGTCGCCCGGTTCAAACGGGAAGCCGATGCCGCCGCCAAACTCCGTTCACCCCACACCGTGGAGCTGTACGACTTCGGCGAGACCGAAGACGGCACCTTGTATTTCGTGATGGAGCTGCTCGAGGGTATGGATCTGGAGACCCTGGTGCGGAAGCAGGGTCCCATCCCGCAGGGGCGGGTAATCCACATCGTGCGGCAGGTTTGCGACTCACTGGAAGAAGCCCATGTCTCCGGGCTGGTCCACCGGGACATCAAGCCGGCCAACATTCACGTGGGACGGGTCGGTCTCAAGCACGATTTCGTGAAGGTGCTGGATTTCGGTCTGGTCAAGTCGGGGATGCCGCAGAGCGACGACGCCATGGCCACGGCCATCGGACTCACCCCGGGGACCCCCGCCTATGTGGCGCCCGAAATGGCGCTGGGCGAGCCCCCTGACGGCCGAGCCGACCTTTACGGCCTCGGCTGTGTCGCGTATTTCCTACTTACTGGACAGTTGGTGTTCCAGGCCGCGAACGGGCTGCAGATGATCACCAAGCATATCCAGGAGAAGCCGGTGCCTCCCTCGCAGCGGACCGAGCTGGATGTTGCTCCGCAGCTCGATCGGGTGGTGCTCGCCTGTCTGGCTAAGAAACCGGAGGACCGGCCGCGGAGCGCCGCCGAGCTGGAGCGGATGCTGGGGGAGATCGAGGTCGAGCCGTGGAGCGAAGAGGCTGCCACGCAATGGTGGCAGACGCATCAGCCAGCGTAGGAGACTCCCCTGATACCGTTCACCCGAAGGAGGTACACGGTCTGGCTTGCCGGAATCGGCATCCTCGGCTGTAACGATCCGGTGAAACCCGGCAAAGTCGAGAGTGATATTCTGGGCTACTCGATCTCCGCACAGGGCGGGGGAACCGACCCGTCCACCGGCGAGGAGCTGAGCTGCGGGTTCACCATTGCCCAGGTGGACACCGACGTGAACTTTATCGGTAGCTGGACCGACACAACAACTGTCGCATTCTCGCGAGCGCGCCGGTCTCCCAGTCAACAGGTCACTTACGATACCGTGATAGCGGCCCAGGAGATTCGGGTTACGGTGAGCGACAGCTTTCACATTTCCATGGAGGTTTCGGGCCCCCTCACGGAG
>DATKJJ010000217.1:0-2805 GCA_035543695.1 Gemmatimonadales bacterium
AGCGGTCGTACGCGGTCACGAACACGATAGCCGGGACCGCGTCGGTCCCGACTCGCTCCAGCACGTCGAGCCCGCTTACCGCTCCGAGCTGAATGTCGAGAAACAGGATATCCGGCGCATGCTGGACGATTGCCTCGATCGCGGAAACACCGTCAGCGCACTCGGCGACGATCTCCGCGTCGGGCAATCCCGCAAGCTGCTGGCGCAGGGCCAGCCTGCCGGGCGGCTCGTCGTCCACCAGGATCACCTTCATCGCGAGTAATTCGTGCGGAAGGGGAGGTCCATGGTCACCAGGGTGCCTCCACTCTCCAACGCCCTGAGCTCGAACTGATGACCGCTGCCATAGAGCGCGGCCAGCCGGGCTCGGGTGTTGGCGAGCCCAACGCCGGCTCTGGCGCCGTTGGGACCAGGCCCATTGTCGGAAATCTCTATCCGAAGCCGGTCTCCTGTCCTCGCGGCCCGGAGCCGCACCCGTGCGGCGTCGGCGGTCCGCCTCACCCCGTGCTCCACGGCGTTCTCCACCAGAGGTTGCAGCAGCAGGGTGGGGATCAGCCCGCTCGCCGCGGGCTCGGGTATCTCGACCTCGATGGTCAGCCGCTCACCGAAGCGAATCCGCTGAATCTCGAGATAGGGTGCCAGCAGCTCCATCTCTTGCGCCAGCGGCAGCTCGGCAACATTCCCTCCGCTGAGTGTGCGCCGGAGCAGCTCGCCCAGACGGGCGATCATCCGCTGGGCTCGCTCCGGCTCTTCTCTCACATAGGCCGAGATGGCGTTCAGCGTGTTGAACAGGAAGTGGGGGTGCAGCTGGAGTCTGAGGGCATCCAGGCGGGCCTCAGTCAACCGGGCTTCCAACTGCGCCGCGGTGATCCGCTGTTCCCGGTACATCCGCTGGTAGACGAATGCAGCCTGGATTCCGAGGATGACCCAGTAATACAGCAATCCAGTGAGCGTTCCCCAGACGATCCCCCCGCTCAGGCCGGTGAGAAAGCTGCCGATCGTGCCGGGGGGCTGCCGGCCGATCAGCGATAGGCCAAGGTAGTGCAGCGTATAGGTGGTAACGATCTGGACTGGTGCCAGGACCAGCATCACCAGGAAATGGGGGGCGAGGGTCCGCCCGGCTCCCGCGGCGCCGAGTGGCCAGCGACGCCCGGCGGCCAGCACGAGAGCGGAGAAGGCCGCCCAGGTCAGGGCGTAGACAAATTCATGGTAGACGTCCCACTGCCAATCGAACGGGCGGTGGCGGGCGGCCCCGACCAACACGTTCTCGGCGCTGAAGAAGACGGCGATCCCGCACCAGATCGCAGCCAGACGCACCGCTGAAGAGCTCGGCAACCGCATCAGAACATCTTCGCGCGCCGTCCGGCCGACCGCAACCGCTCGAAGAGTCGGGTCCCGTTCATCACGCGCGAGTCCGCATTCGTCCCCGATTAATGCCGGTTTGGCCCATGAGCGTTGGCCTCCGCGAGCCGGGATATCAGCTTGGATCTCCCCCGGATCCGAGGTCTCCATGAAGGGTTTACTCCCCATCAGTATGTTCGGCGCCGTCCTGCTCTTCGGACAAGCGCCCTCGGCCCACGCGCAAACCGCCGCCGATTCCGCCGCAATCCGAGCCACCGCCCTCGACTACATCCAGGGCTGGTACACCAACAACCCAACCCGGATGGAGCGCGCACTGCATCCTCATCTGGCCAAGCGGCTCGTCTGGGCCGATTCGACCGGGAGAAGCCATTTGGTCGATCTCACGGCGCTGGAGCTGATTCAGGGCACCAAGTCCCATCCGCCGACGCCGGCTTCAGAACGGCGCGACGAGGTGAGCATCCTCAGCAGCTACGGCAATGTTGCGATCGTGCGGATCGAAGCCACCGACTGGGTCGATTTTCTGCAGGAAGTGAAATGGAACGGGAGCTGGAAGATCCTGAATGTGGTCTGGGAGAACCGGCCGGAGATGACGGGTAAGATGGTGAAGCGGTAGCGCGATCGGACGGAACAACGGAAGGACGGAATTACCAGCGTTCCGTCCTTCGATCGTACCGTCGTTCCCGGTCAGGCCGTCTGTTCCACCAGCTCCAGCGCACGCCGAACCGCGGCCAGGTGATGATAGCTGTGCCGCACGGGATGATCTTCCAGGAAGAACTGACAGGTCAGCGGCGCATCCGAGTTGAGTGACACCGGGGCGGCCTGGTCCAGTTGCTCATCGCTCAGGGCACGAATACCCGCCGCGGCTGCAGCGCTGTTCTTGCGGAGCAGTTCAATGGCCTCGTGCTTGGTGGTTCGGGCAAATTCCCGGGCGTGCTGCGCGTTGATCTCGTGCACCGCATCCCAGGTCACCCCGGCAATCGGCTTTCCCTCGGCCAGGTTCTGGGCGAGGGTCATCTCGAGGGGATACATGCTCGCGACGTGATGGATGACGACCCCGATCTTTCGCCCGTCCTTGGGCAACGGGGTCTGCCACTCGGCATCTGTCAATTCGTTTGCCAGGGCTTCGAGGGCACGGGCACCCTGCTCCAGGCGTTCGGCGAGAAGATTGGAACGTCGGCTCATCGGTGGACCTCCATCGGTAATGGGTGACATGGAATGCAGCAATCATTTTGGCCCAATCGACCGGCTTCTGAAATGATCAACCGTCCCGACTTCATGCTCCCCCGTCCCAAACTCCGCGAGCCTAGAGGCTGACCAAGAATTGATAGCAGTCACTCTGAAGCACCACAGCATTGGTGTTCTGATCGAGAACCCTGAAGTGGATGTCGAACGCCGCGCCGGCGGGAAAGGCGGAGAGATCACGAAATAGCTCCTCCCGGCCGATGC
>DATKJJ010000218.1:0-2363 GCA_035543695.1 Gemmatimonadales bacterium
ACATGGCCGCGCAGGCAGTGGCCTCGGGCGCCACCGATCCCTCGTCCACCTATCTGGCTTCCGCCCTGACGACGGCGCCGCATCTGCTCGGCTTCCCGGTGATCGGCAATCTGCCGGCCTTTCTCATCGTGGCGTTGATCACCGTGATTCTGATCATCGGCATACGGGAATCGGCCAACTCGAACAACGCGATGGTGCTGCTCAAGATCGGGGTGATCCTGTTCTTCTGCGCGGTCGGGCTCACGCTGATCAAGCCGCACCACTGGACCGATCCCGCGCTGGGCGGCTTCGCTCCGAACGGCTGGGCCGGCATCAGCGCGGGAGCGGCGATCATCTTCTTCAGCTACATCGGCTTCGACGCAACATCCACGGCAGCGGAGGAAGCGAAGGACCCGGCGCGCGACATGCCTTTCGGCATCATCATGAGTCTGGTGGTCTGCACGGTGCTCTACATCGTTCTGTCGCTGGTCATGACCGGGATGGCGCCGTGGAACCGGCTGGGCACGGCCGAGCCGATGATCACTGCACTCGCGCTGGCCGATGGCTCACCCCGGCTGCTCAACCTCTCGCGATTCATCGTATCGCTCGGCGCGGTCGTCGCCATGAGCAGCGTGCTCCTGGTGTTTCAGCTGGGCCAGCCTCGGATCTTCATGTCGATGGCGCGCGACGGCCTGCTCCCGCCTTTTCTGGCGCGGGTGCATCCACGGTTCAAGACGCCGTACATCGGAACCATCATCACCGGCACCTTCGTCGCCACCTTCGCGGCGTTCGCCAACATCGCCGAGGTGGTGGACCTCACGAACATCGGGACGTTGTTTGCCTTCGTGCTGGTGTCGGCCGGCGTGATCGTCCTCCGCCGGATCGAGCCCAACCGGGTGCGGCCATTCCGGGCGCCGTTGGTCCCCCTCACCCCGATCATCTCCATCGTGGCCTGCCTCTACCTCATGCTCCAGCTCCCGACCCTCACCTGGATCCGGTTCGGCATCTGGCTCGCTCTGGGCCTGCTGATCTACGTGTTCTATGGGATCCGGCACAGCCGGGTGGGCGGGCGGCGTCCCCAGGAGAATCGCCGGGCGGGCTAAAGCTCGACTGATTCCGCCAGGCGCAGGGCGCCGGCCACCGCGTCCACCGGCGCTTCGGTGGGTTGGAACGCGGGCTCCTCGCGGAGCTTGGCGAGCAACGCCCGGCGCAGCGGCAGATGGCCGTTCAGCAGACCACCGGTGATCGCTACCGCCACCGGCGGGGTGAGCTCCATCCGGGGCAACAGGCAGATGGCGAGCTGGGACAGCTCGCGCGCCGCGTAGTCGGCAATGCCCTTGGCCAGGGTGTCACCCCCGGCGCCAACCTCGAGCACGTGGGGAGCGAGGGCCGCCACTTCGGCGGGAGAGGCGCCGGCCGCCCAGCGCACCAGCGCATCGAAGTCGGCACTCCGGGTGACCTGCAGGATCCGCTCACTCAGCGCGGTGGGTGGACTGCGGCCGTCGCGGGCACGACTTACCGCGCCGAGTGATGCCCGTCCAATCGCGTAGCCGCTTCCCTCGTCGCCCATCTGCCAGCCGTAGCCGCCCATCCGGTGGCGAGCTCCTTTTTGATCCCGTCCTACCGCGACGCTGCCGGTCCCCGCGCTCACCACAATGCCGGGGCCGTCGGCAAAGGCGCCGGACAGGGCGACTTCAATGTCCGTGGTCACCATAACCTGAGTGGCGATGTTCTCGTTGCGGAGGGCGGTGCGCAACTCGTCCCGCTCCGGCTCCCGTCCCGCGCCGGCCGCACCGACCACCAGCACGTCGCCCCGAAGCCGGCCGGCGTCGGACAAGGCGGCCCGCACCACTTCCACAATCGTGCTGGCCGATGCCAGCGCTCGGCCCGGACGGACTGCGGCTCCAGGGCCCTCGGCGCGACCCACGATCTTGCCGTCGTGAGACACGCCCACGGCGGTCTTGGTACCGCCAACATCGGCGCCGATCAGTGTCTTAGGCATCAAGGTTCCAGAACAGGTTATTCAGCCGCGGATAAACGCAGATGAACGCAGATCTCACACTTTGCCACAGATTAACACGGATTGAAACCGATCGCTCCCATTGAATTCCATAACTTGCTTGCACCATGATCTGTTTGGGTGTGCTGTTGAGTCAAAACTCCTCAGGGTTGCCACCGAAGAGGAGTTGATTAACCGAGTTTTTTGGATCTGCGTTTATCTGCGGCTAAGCAGTTGAACTTGCCGGCCGACGGTGCGGAAGGTAGCTGAGCCCGACGCCGGTGGCGACACAGAGGAAGGTGCCCAAGGGGACGTACCAGGGCCAGGCGAGCCGGCCGAGCTGGGGAAGCCAGGCCGGCCCCCCGAGTGCCGATAGCTGGCGGGC
>DATKJJ010000219.1:0-17731 GCA_035543695.1 Gemmatimonadales bacterium
CCGGGCTCCTTGAGCGGCGCCCAGGTCTCCTGATACTTGAAGAGCAGATCGTGCATCTTCCAAAAGCCCTGCTGCTGGGCGGCGCACATGCCCAGCTGCGCCGCGGCCGCGGCATGCTGATGCACGCTGGTGAGGGGATAGTTGATGAAGATCCAGCGCACCTTGCCGGTCGCGATGTAGTCGCGCTCCAGCCGGGGGAAGGTCTCCTCCACAAACTGGCGGCAGTAGGGGCACTGGAAGTCGGACATCTCGTAGACCGTGACCGGCGCCTTGCTCGATCCCTTGCTTCGAGCATTCAGCGCAGGGGTGGTCTGGGCCCTGACCGGCAAGCCTGCGATGGCGAGTACCAGTGCTACAGCGAAGGTCCTTGAAAACACTGCCATTGCCATCTCCTAATAGCGCGGTCGACGCCGGCCGGTCCGGCTGGACAAGAGGACGGTATCCTCCTGAACCGGGACGTTCCAGTACCACTCGGCGTTGGGGTCGCTGGTGTCCCAGGCCCGGGCATAGATCCACCAGCGGCCGGCCGGCAAGGTAAGCCGGGCCCATCCGGTCGAGCCGGTCGTGTCGGTGACCGCGTCGCGACCCTGTGATCGAGCCAGGTTTTCGACGATGCTGTCGTACCCCCGGTAGGTGCTATCTTCCCACCGTCGAACCGCCGCGCGGGGCGCCTGACTCCGGCTGACGAACTCGACCCGGGCACGATCGAGCTCGCTGCTAGCGCGGTCGACTTGCCGGTCGAGGGATCGGATGGAATCTGCCAGCCGCTTGAGCTGAGGGGAGCTGGAGCTTGACCCGGTGTCCGAGCCGCGGCGGAGCCGATCGAGCGAATCCCGGAGCTGCGAAGCCCGGTAGGAGACATCGGTATAGCGGGTAAACGGGCCGCGGAAATGGGCGAAGAGCGTGTCCAGCGTGGCGGTTTGCGGCCGGGGAGTTCGCGCTCGAGCTTCCAGGCTGGCAAGGATACTGTCTCGATCATAGGGCAGCGCGATGATGCCCACTCCTGCGGCTGGCGTCTCCTGTGACTCTGCGTCGGGAATCGAGACTCGAACCGCGATCTCTCGATCGGTGTGGCATGCGCCGAGAATCGCCGTTCCCAGACAAAGTGCCACCGCGCTTCGCAGCGTCAGGAGACTCATGGGTGTGGAAACGGTGAACGTGCCAGCACAGGGAGATAGGTTGAGAGGTACACGGGCCAAAGCTATCGCCCTCTGGATAGGGCTTCAACTCAGTGTCTGTTTCTCTCCCGCGGTGACCGCCGGGTGGGCCCAGGCAACCGCCGTGGATTCGCTGGTCCCGCCCCAGCCGGTGGGCTATGTGAATGACTTTGCTTCGGTGATTCCGGTCGATGCCGCCCAGAGCATGGATGACCTGATTCGGCGGCTGCAGGGAGTGACCGGGGCCGAGTTGGCGGTGGTCACCCTGCCCAGCATCGGCGATCGGGAAGCCTCAGAGGTGGCGCTGGCCATCGGCCGGAAATGGAAGGTGGGAGGCAAGGCTGAGATCGGAGATCCGCGGCGCAACGCGGGCCTCGTGCTCCTGCTCGTCCCGAGGCGTGAGGGAGATCCAAACTCGGGACAGATCCGGATCGAAGTGGGGCAGGGGTTGGAAGGCATTGTCACGGATGCTGCTGCCGGCCAGATCCGGGATCTCATGCGGCCGGAGCTGTCCCAGGGCAGTTACGGTGAAGGACTGTTGCTCGGAGTTCGGGCGCTGGCCAGCCTCATTGCTCGGGGCTACGGCGTGTCCGATACGACGCTCACCGCATACCAGCCTCCAGTCGGTTCGGGAGGAGGTAGTCCCACCGGCGGCAACCTGCTGCCGCTGCTCCTCATGATCTTCTTTCTGCTGATGATATCCGGCGCGTTTCGCGGCGGTCGGCGCAGAAGGAGCGGGATATATTGGGGTGGGCCGTGGATCGGCGGCGGTTGGGGCGGTGGTGGCGGCTTTGGCGGAGGTGGCGGCGGTTTCGGTGGATTTGGTGGCGGCGGTGGATTCAGCGGCGGCGGTGCCGGGGGAAGATTCTGATGCGGGCTACAGTATCACGGGTAGTCGACCCATTCCTCACCGAGGTCGATCGGGTGGCCGGCGCCGGGTACAGTGCGGTGCTTTACGGCTCAGCCTCCCGGGGCGACTACATCCCGGGACGCTCCGATGTCAATCTGATGCTGGTGCTGGACGAGGTGACCACGCCCACGCTGCGCGCACTGGGACGCGCCTTTGCCATCTGGCGCAAGTCGACGCCGGAACCACCATTGCTGATCAGCCGGACCGAGTGGACCCGTGCCTCGGATGCTTTTCCGATCGAGATCACCGATATGCGCCTTTCCTACCAGGTGCTGCGTGGGGCCGACCCGCTCCAGGGAGTCCAGGTGGACACTGGTGATCTGCGCAAGGCGCTGGAACGAGAGTTCCGGGGCAAGCTGCTCCGGCTCCGCCAGGGCTATGCCACCTTTGCTCCCGAGCCCGCGGCGCTGGGCAAGCTCGGTCTGGAGAGCGCGGCCACGATTCTCGTCCTCCTTCGCGGCGTGCTCGCAGCTCTGGGACGGCCGGTTCCCGTGGATTCCACCGAGTTAGGCACCGCCGCTGCCGATGCGATCGGCTTCGAGCCCGAGCACCTGCTTCATGTGGTGCGGCATCGGGCCGACCGGGAATGGCGTTGCGGAGCACCTGAATTCGAAAACTACATGAACGCGGTGGAGCAGGCGGCACAGTTCGTCGATCAACTTTAGCAGGGAGATCAGGGAATGCAGCGCGCCTCCAGAATGTATTTATCCCTCCTCACTACGGCCCTGTTTCTGGCCGGCTGCGGATACAATCAGATCCAAACGCTGGATGAGCGGGTGAACCAGGCTCAGGGGCAGATCCAGACCCAGCTGCAGCGGCGGGCGGACCTGATCCCCAATCTGGTGAACACGGTGAAAGGCATCACCAAGCAGGAGGACACCGTCTTCATCTCCATCGCCAACGCTCGGGCCCGCATCGGAACTGCGGTCAAGTCAGGCAATGTCCCCGAGATGGCTGCCGCTAATCAGCAGCTCAACTCGGGCCTCGAACGGCTTCTGGCCATCGCGGAGAACTATCCCCAGCTGCAATCCAGCCAGAACTTCCGCGACCTTCAGACTCAGCTCGAAGGGACCGAGAACCGGATTTCTGTGGCCAGGCAGGACTACAATACCGCGGTGGGAGAGTACAACTCCTACATCCGCCGCTTTCCCAACAACCTCACCGCCAAGGTGTTCGGCATGGGCAAGCCGCGCGACTACTTCGAGGCCTCGGAGGGAGCCGCTCAGCCGCCGACGGTAAAGTTCTAGGCGGGGCAGCAGGACGGCAGGACGGCACGGCACATCACATAGGAAAGCGGCCTTCGGATAAACCTCCGAGGCCGCTTAGTTTTTTCTTCCCTGCCAGTCCGCCCCGCTGCCCCGCTTAGTCCGTGACCACTCCTTCAGGCAAGACATACTTGAGCGGATCCACGGGGCGACCGTTGACGTGCACCTCGTAGTGGAGGTGCGGGCCAGTGGCGAGACCCGAGTTCCCCACCAGGGCGATGCGCTGCCCTCGAGCCACCCGTTGTCCGTTCTTCACCAGGAGCTTGGACGCATGGGCGAACTTGGTGACGATGCCGTAGCCGTGATTGATGGTGATCGTATTGCCGTAGCCGGTTTCCCACCCTGCCTCGGTCACTACGCCGGCCGCGGGGGCCTCGATCGGGCTGCCCATCGGAGCGGAGACGTCGATCCCCTCGTGGGGGCGAGCCAGATGCAGGATCGGATGGGCCCGCATGGCGGAGAACGCGCTGGAGAGCCAGCCCTGTGTCGGCATGATGGACGGGGTAGCCGCCAGGCGTGCCCGGTGGAATGCCAGGCTGTCAGCCGCCTCCTTGAAAGACGAGGCCAGAAGGTTGGCCCGGCGGATCAGCGCCCCGAGATCCACCCGCACCTCGGCGGAGCGTCGGGCCAGACCGCTGAGGCCGGTCAGATCGAGATCGGAACTACCGGGCCCGCCGATACCGGCCTTCTGAACCTGGGGATCGATCGGCTCCAGGTTGGCCAGCACCCGAATATGGGCATCGCGCTGCGAGATCGTGCTGAGGGTATCGGCCAGGCTGGTCAGTCGTCCGTGCAGCTCGCCAATTTCCCGGGCTAAGGATGCGTTTTCCTGCTGGAGCCGGGCTGCGCGGGAGAGATCAGTGGTGTGGCTGAGAGTGAGGTATCCGACCAGCAATCCGACCACAACGAAGACACCGGCAATAGCCACCACGCCGCGCAACAGGTTATAGGAGACCTCGACGATACGCGAGGGCTCCGACCCGTGGGGGACAAGAACCAGGGTCCAGCGGCGTTTGGACATGACGTTGCACCTCGTACAACATGGTCGACAACTTCTGCGAGTCTGCGCTCCAATCTGGCGACGACTCCGAGCTCAGGGCGCCCGGAGTCATGGCTGCAAAGTTAAGGTGGCTCACGCGGATAAGGATTGTCAAGTGGTTCTTAGAGTGATAACTCTTTCACTGTCAAGAAGTTTCGCAAGTGTTTGCGGTAAGTTCTAGACACTGGCGGGCTTGGGAAAAAGCACGTCGGCCCGCTCGGTCTTGCGTCCCTCCACCTCCGGCTGCTCTGCGGCCGACCAACCCGCTTCGGCCACCGCTCCACTCATCCCCAGCATCCGCCATAACTGTTGGGCTTTGACTGGAATAAATGGGCTGGCCAGCACCGCCAGGCGACCCAGCGCGCGGGCCAGCGCCGCCAGGGCGTCATCCAGCTCGGCTTCGCGTTGCAACTTTGCCAGGCTCCACGGTGCGGTCTGCTGTACGAACAGGTTTGCCGCCGAAACCAGGGACCAGGCCGCCTCCGCCCCTGACCGAAGATCGAGCGCGTCCATTGCCTTGGCGTACTGCCGAACCGACTCCGCTCCGGCTTGGTCCAGCGTGGTTGATCCGGTCGATCGTGGCACCATGCCGTCACGGTACTTGGCCAACATCGCCAGGGTTCTGGACGCCAGATTGCCCAGTCCATCAGCCAGATCGGCGGTGTATCGCTCGTCAAAGCGCTCCCAGGTGAAGTTGCCGTCCGCCTCGAAGCCCACTTCCCGGAGCAGGAAGTAACGCAGCGGATCGGGGCCGTGGCGCTCGATGGCCTCGTCCAGCGTTACCGCCGTCCCACTCGTCTTCGACATTTTGGTGCCTTCCCACTGCACGTAGCCGTGGGCCCACACCTCGCGGGGCAGCTTGAGCTGGGCACTGAGCAGCATGGCCGGCCAGATCACGCAGTGAAACCGGGTGATGCCTTTCCCGATCACGTGGAGATCCGCGGGCCAGAGCCGCTCGTATCCCGCATCGGGAAAGCCGGTGGCCGAGAGGTAGTTGATCAGAGCGTCAAACCAGACGTAAACCGTCTGTTCCGCATCGCCGGGGAATGGGATTCCCCAGGGCTGCCGCAACCGGGAGACCGAGATATCCTGGAGTCCTCCTTCGAGCAGCCGCAGCACCTCATTGCGCCGGATTGCCGGCTCCACCAGGAATTGTCCGCTTCGAATCAGGTCCAGCACTGGTTCCTGATACCGGCTCAAGCGGAAAAAGTGATTGCGCTCCCGGGTACGGATCAGCTCCAGCGTAGGATGCTCGATGCAGTGTCCGGTGACGATCTGACTTTCCTGCTTGAACTCCTCGCAGCCGGTGCAGTAGAGTCCCTCGTATTCCGCAATGTAGAGATCTTCGGGATGGACCTGCTGGATCCGGCGCAGCAGCTCGGTGACCGCCCGGGCATGGCGCGGCTCGGTGGTGCGGATCCAGTCATCGTTGCTGCACTCCAGCCGCCGCCAGAACTCCTCGAAGCGGCGGGCCATCTTGTCCACCCACTCCTGCGGCCGCACCTCGGCGCGAGCGGCAGCCTGCAGCACGGATTGGCTGTGCTCGTCCATCCCCATGAGAAAGTGCACCTGGTCGCCCCGGATGCGGCGGTACCGAGCGACGGCATCCGCGCCCACCTTCTCCAAGGCGTGCCCCAGATGGGGATCGCCGTTGGAGTAGTCAATCGCTGTGGTCAGGAAGAATTTGGGCAACTATTGGCTCGAGTCGCGGTTGGCTAGTTCCGGATGCTCGAGTCGGAGGGCCCGCCCCGACCACGGCGGCTGCGGACTTCCGCCGTGGGAAAGACTTCGCCCAGGGCTTCGACCTCGCTTCGAAGCTGAGCCAGCGGAATGATCCGGGATCCCAGATCGTCGTGCCGGAGAAACACCCGCTCGCGGAAGATGTCCACGGCAATCACCTTTTCTGCGCCGACCGCCGTCTTCAACGTCTTGCCCTCTTTGGGAAAGCGCTTGCGAGCCGTGACGTAGAACTCGTGCTCGTACTTGAGGCAGCAGAGCAGTCGCCCGCAGCCACCGGAGATCTGCGACGGGTTCAGTGACAGATGCTGGTCCTTAGCCAGCCCGAGGTTCACCGGCGAAAGCTCCTTGAGCCAGGTAGAGCAGCAGTACTCCCGGCCGCAGCGCCCCACACCGGAGAGACGGGCGGACTCATCCCGGACCCCGATCTGCCGCAGCTCGATTCTGGTGCGAAACAAGGAGGCCAGGTCCCGCACCAGCGCCCTGAAGTCGACCCGCTTGTCGGCCGTGAAATAGATGGTCAGCTTGTTCCGGTCCCACTGCCATTCGGTGTCGCTGATTTTCATCAGCAGCTCGTGAGCCCGGGCCCTCTGGATGACTTTTTGGCGCACTTCCTCTTCGCCCATCCGCAGCTCCTGATGGGTCTTGCAGTCTTCCACTGTAGCTCGGCGCACTACGGCTTTGAGCGGCCCCGCTTCAGGGCTGGTCTCACCGCCTACGGCGCAGCTGGTGCACCCGCTGCACTTCTTCACGGCGGTTTCGCCCACGGCGCTGACCCGGCCCAGGTCGCGACCCCGTTCCACCTCTACGATGACCGGCTCCTTCAGGTGGAGGGGATCGGAATCATCCTCCCACACGAAGTAAGCCTTCCGGGTGCCCTTGAAGCGGACCTCGATCGTTTGACTCATCAGTCCTCGGTGAACGCGCCCATGGCGGCGTACTTTTCGGCTCGGCGCCGGACCAACTTCTCCGGGCGAATTTTGCGCAGCTCCGTAAGGTGCCGGATGAGAGCCTCCCGCAGGGCTTCTCCGGCCGCATCAGGATCGACGTGCGCTCCTCCCACCGGCTCCTTGATGATCTCGTCGATAACCTTTAAACGTAGCAGGTCATCCGCGGTGATCTTGAGCGCCTCGGCGGCTCGCTCCCGTTGACTGGCATCCTTCCACAGAATGGCGGCGCATCCCTCGGGGGAGATCACCGAGTACACCGAGTTCTCCAGCATGAGTACCCGGTCTGCCACGCCCAGCGCCAGCGCACCACCGGAGCCTCCCTCCCCGATTACCACCGCGATACTCGACGTGGGCAGTGAAGACATTTCCATGATGTTCCGGGCCAGCGCCTCCGATTGACCCCGCTCCTCGGCCCCCAGACCGGGATACGCCCCCGGCGTGTCGATCAGGGTAATGACGCCGGCTCCGAACTTGGCGGCGAGCTTCATCAGCCTGAGCGCCTTCCGGTATCCCTCCGGGTGAGGCATGCCGAAGTTGCGCTTGAGATTGTCCTTGGTGTCTCGCCCCTTCTGGTGCCCGATCACCATCACCGAAACCCCGGCCAGACGGGCCCATCCGCCGACGATCGCCGGGTCATCCATATACAACCGGTCGCCGTGCAGCTCGATGAAATCGGTGAAGATGGTGCTGAGATAATCGAGGGTGTACGGCCGCCGCGGGTGCCGGGCGACCATGACCCGCTGCAGCGGGGTGAGATTGCGGTAGATGTCTGCCCTGAGCGACTCCAGCTTGCCGTTGAGCCCCTCGAGCTCCCCGTTGATGTCGATCTGTCGCTCGCTGCCGATGCGCTTCAAGTCATCGATCTGACGCTCCAGCTCCAGCAAAGGCTTCTCGAAATCCAGGGTGTAGGCAGAGGCCATCAGGTCACCCGGCCTTCACGTAACTGACGGACTCCGACCCCAACACGTCGCGCAGGGCACGAACCAGGTCGTCTTCGGCGGCCACTCGTATGCGCCGCGACCGTAACCGCACGGCCTCACCATTGCCGTCGGTCCACTCGATATAAATCGGCATCGGGCCGGGGTGAGCCGAGCAGATCGCCGCCACCTCTTTGACGGCGCCCGGCTCCGGAGCGGACGGCGCTTTCCAGCGGAGACTGAGCGCCAACGCGCCGGAACTCTTGAGCTCGGCGAGAGGGCGGGCCGCCTCCACGATGAAGGGCGCCTGATCGTCGCCCCGATCCCGGTCGCTGTAGCCCCCGGTCAGGAGCAATGCCGAGTCAGGAAGGATGACCTGATTGAGCTTGGCCCAGGCCTCGGGGAAGACGATGGCTTCGGCTGTTCCGTGGAAATCCTCGAGAACCAGCCGGGCGTATTCCTTTCCGGTCTTCTTCGAGATCTGCCGCTTTACCGCGGTGACCACGGCAGCGACGCTCACCTGGTGTTCTCCCCACTCACTCAGTGTGGCCGTGGTACGAGTGCCGAACAGCTCGACCTCCTGTCTGAACCGTTCCAGAGGATGGCCCGAGATGAAGAACCCCAGCACCTCCTTCTCCTTGGCCAGGCGTTCCGCCTCGGTCCATGCTGGGATGTCGGGGTAGGCGGAAGGAACGGGAAAAGCGGAAGTTGCGGGTGTGAGGGTGGTGGCCATTCCGCTGTTTCCGCCATTTCCGCCACTGCCGTTTTCCCCAAACAGCGATCCCTGACCGGCTTCCCGCTCGGCCTGAAGCAGCTGCGCCTCGGCCAGGGCCGCATCGAGCGTCTCGATCAGCTGCTTGCGGTGGCCACCGAGTGTGTCGCACGCTCCGGCCGCTACCAGGGACTCGAGCACCCGCTTGTTGCACAACCTGAGGTCGATGCGCTCGACCAGGTCGGCTATAGTGTGATACGGCCCCTCGCTGCGGCCCGCAATGATCGAAGCAATCGCGCCCTCGCCCACATTCCGCACCGCCCCCAGGCCAAAGCGAATTCTGCGATCGCCCACCACGGTGAACTTGAATCCGGACTCGTTCACATCGGGTGGCAGAATCTCCAGCTCCAGCTCTCTGGCCTCGTTGATGTACTGTACCACCTTGTCGGTATTCCCGATTTCGGACGAGAGCAGCGCGGCCATGAACTCGGCGGGATAGTGGGCCTTGAGCCATGCCGTCTGATACGACAGGATCGAGTACGCTACCGAGTGCGACTTGTTGAATCCGTATCGGCCGAAGGTGACGATCTGCCGGCCCAGCTCCTCGATCATGCCGCGCGGATGTCCCAGGGCAACGGCGCGCTCGACGAACTTGGCGACTTCCCGATTGGCCAGCTCCTGATCCTTCTTGCCCACCGCCTTGCGCAGCACGTCGGCTTCGGCCAGGGTAAATCCGGCGAGCACATTGGCAATGCGCATCACCTGTTCCTGGTAGGTGATGACGCCATAGGTGGGGGCCAGGATGTCGGTGAGGGATGGGTGAGGATAGGTCACCCGCTCCTGTCCCAGCTTCCGCCGGATGAAAACCAGGTGCATTCCCGCATCGAGCGGTCCGGGGCGGAGCAGGGCGTTGCTGGCGACCAGATCGTCGAAGCGGTCGCACTTCATCGACCGCAGGGTATCGGTGGCCAACGCCGACTCGAACTGAAAGATCCCGGCGGTGCGGCCCTGACGGAGCAGGTCATAGACCCGGGGGTCGTCCAGCTCCAGTGTGGCCATGTCGGGGCGGGTACCGTGAATGGCTCCGATCATCGCCACGGCGTCGTGAATCACGGTCAAAGTCTTGAGGCCGAGCATGTCCATCTTGAGCATGCCGACCTTCTCGAGCGCGCCCATCTCGTATTGGGTGATGATGGACTCGTCACCCTCGCTCGGGGCGCCGGGGACATCGCTCTTGACCCGGTTGGTTGGAGCCACGCAGACCGGCACATAATCCGACAGCGGCCCCGGCGCGATCACCACGCCCGCAGCATGCACCGACATGTGGCGCGAGATGCCTTCGATGCGGGAGCTCAGGTCCACCAGCCGCCGGTACACCGGGTTGCTCCGGACCAGCTCGCGGAGCTCGTCGATCTTCTTTTCCGCCTCGCGAATGTTCAGACTGTAGGCCGGTCCCGAAGGAATCAGCTTGGTGAGCCGGTCGGCCTCCCCCGGGGGAATCCGGAGTACGCGGGCCACGTCCTTGACGGCCGCGCGCGCCTTCATCGTTCCGAAGGTGACGATTTGCCCCACACTGTTCCGGCCGTAGCGTTCCCGTACGTATTCGATCACCTCGCCCCGGCGCTCGAAGCAGAAGTCCACATCGATATCGGGCATCGACACCCGCTCGGGATTGAGGAACCGCTCGAACAGCAGATCGAACTTGAGGGGACAGACGTCGGTGATACCCAGCGAATACGCAACCAGCGAGCCGGCGGCCGAGCCGCGTCCCGGACCCACCGGTATCCCGCGCTCGCGCGCTGCGGCAATGAAGTCCTGGACGATCAGGAAATAACCGGCATAACCCGCGCGCTCGATGACCCCGAGCTCATACTCCAGCCGCTCCCGCACTTCCGCTGGAAGGGGTGATCCATACCGCTGCTCCGCGCCGGTGTGGGCGAGATGCTGGAGCAGGGCCTCGTCGCTCTCATACTCGGCGGGGCGGGGAAAGACGGGCAGAAAGTAGCGCTTCTCGAAATCGAACTCGCAGAGGTCGGCCACCCTGGCCGTGTTGTCGAGGGTCTCCGGCTGCTCCGGAAAGAGCGCCCGCATTTCCGCTTCGGACTTGACGTAGGATTCCTGGCCGAGGAAACGGAAGCGCTTGGGATCGTCCAGATCACTGCCGGTGCCGATGGCGAGCAGCACATCGTGCGCTTCGGCGTCTTCCCGCCGGAGATAATGCGCATCGTTCGTGGCCACCACGCCAATGCCGAGCTCCCGCCCCAGGCGCAGCATGCCTTCGGAGACCTGGCGCTCGTCGCCGATTCCGTGCTGCTGAATCTCGAGCCAGAATCCCTCGGGGCCGAACGTCTGGCTGAACCACTCGGCGCTCTTTCTGGCCTCGTCGAACTTTCCCTGACGGAGATAGAGCGCCACCTCGCCCGAGAGGCAGGCGGCCAGGCAGACCAGGCCCTCGGAGTGCGCGGCGAGAACCTCTTTGTCGATGCGCGGTCGGCGGTAAAAACCCTCTACGAATCCGATCGAGGTCAGACGGACCAGATTCCGGTAGCCGGCCCGGTTCCGCGCCAGGAGTACGAGATGGCTGTACGGCGCGGGGGCCCACTGCGGTTTCTCGCGCAGGGTGCGCGGGCCGAAGGCGAGATAGGCCTCGAACCCCAGAATGGGCCGGATCTGCTGCGCCTTGGCCTGCTCATAGAAGGCCCAGGCGGAATGCATGTTCCCGTGATCAGTTACCGCCAAACTGTCCATGCCGAGCTTCTTGACGTGGCCGACCAGCTCGGGAATCCGGTTGGCCCCGTCGAGAAGAGAGTACTCGCTATGGGTGTGGAGATGGACGAATGGCATATCAGTCGTGACTCATGAGTCAGTATCCATCAACCCGCCGCTCACCAGTCCGGTTTCGACGCGTGCACTGGACAGCCGCGGTACCCTGGGCGACAAGGTCCCGCGGCGCGTTGGGAAAAGTGGGCCAGGCGGTGAAGATCTGCGGTCGAGCGCGCCGAATGTATTCGGACACGGAGTGAAGGTACCGGCAGGTGAAGCGATTGTCAAAAGCCGTTGTCGTATCTTATTTTGCTAACATCTACGCGGTTCTCCCGGTGCCCTGTTCTCCCTGCTTTCACTACCGGTGGAGTGGTTGGCAAGTGCGAAATTCGCGCGCTCTCTTTCTTGTGCTCTGCGGAGCCATCCTGGCCGGCTGCAGCGACGCCTCCGGCCCGAGCATCGACCCTCCCCTGGACTGCTCGGCAGCGAGCACCCGGTCGCTTCAGGTTGGTCAATTCGAGATTCTCGATCCCAACTCGACCGGGGCCTGCATCCGGCTTCCGGCGGCGGGCTCGGCTGGGGCGGAGCATCTGTATATCCCCCTCGCTACCGCAGGCCAGGAGACGCCGGATGGAGTCTCTGCCCCCTATCTGCTGAGTGGGACGGCGGTTGCCACGGCCTCCGCGCCCCAGTTGCCGTCGCCCCGGCTCTCCGCCTTTCAGCCTCCGCAGCCCGCGGAAGCGTTCCATAGCATGCTGCGGTCCCGGGAAAAGTCGCTGGCCCAGGATGGCTCGCGGGCGCTCTTCGACAACGGGCGCATTGCCGCGCAGGCGGCTCCCCCTGCAGTGGGCGACCAACGCACCTTCAATGTCTGTTCGTCTTCAAGCTGCACCGGGTTCGTGCAGTCTACGGCAACCGCCCGATCGGTAGGCCAGCGGGTCGCGATCTACGTGGACAATGCCGCGCCGGCCGGCGGGTACACCGACACCGATCTGGACCAGGTGAAGACGCTCTTCGATCAGTACCTCTATCCCATCGACACGGTCGCCTTCGGCCGAGAGTCGGATGTGGACGGGAATGGCGTGGTAATCGTACTGCTCACCCAGAGTGTAAACGCACTGAGTCCGGACTGCAGCACAACCGGGCGAATTATCCTGGGTTACTTCTTCGGCGCCGACCTGCTGGCTCCGGGGCCCAACAATCCCGGCTCAAACGACGGTGAGGTGTTCTACGGCCTGGTTCCCGACGTCAACAATACCCGCTGCCAGGTGTCGAAGGAGGAGGCCAACAACAAGCTTCCGGCTACGTTCATTCACGAGTTCCAGCACATGATCAGCTACAACCAGCACGTGCTTCTGCGGCATGGGGGCTCCGAAGACACCTGGCTGAACGAAGGGTTGTCGCACTTTGCCGAGGAGCTGGGCGGGCGGGAAGTTCCCGATGCGCAGTGTGCACCCACGTCCTGCGAAGAGGAGTTCCTGGGGCAAGGAGATCTGCTCAACGCCCTCGAGTACCTGGCCTCGCCCGAGGATTTCTATCTGATCGAGCCGCGGAATTCGACCGGCGAGCTGGAAGAACGCGGCGCCAACTGGCTCTTCGTCCGATGGCTCGCTGACCACTTCGGGGGAAGCACCGTCCTCGGAACCGAGCTCACCCGCGAATTGCTCGCGACCAGTCAGGTGGGCAGCGCCAACGTCGTGGCCCGGACGGGCGTGGACTTTTCCACGTTGGTAGGAGAATGGCAGCTCACCAACTATCTCGACGACCTGCCGGGATTCTCTCCCGGTGGCAGTCGGCTGAGCTACACCAGCTGGAACTTTCGCGAGATAGGTGCTGCAAACGGAGGATTCCCCCTGGTGCCTGACAGCACCGACGGCACCGCGTACGGTCACAGCGGAACGCTGCGCGCCGGGTCGGGTCACCACGTTCGTGTGGTCCAGCCCCCGAATGCGGCAGAAGTCGACCTCAGAGTGACCGGCACCGCCGGCGCCGCGCTGCCAACGACGATCGTACCTCGAATTGCGCTGGTCCGGATTCGTTGAAGCGCATGGTCTTCTTCGTGATGGTGGCTGCTCTGTTCGCCGGATATGGCACCGCCTACCTGGCCAGCGACGATGTGCGTTATCTGACCAGGGCGGGTTTCGAGGAGACCCGCATTCTCAAGTCCAGGCAGCCCATCGGGCGAATGGCGCGAGATAGTGAGGTCGATCCGGAAGTGCGGCGTTCGTTGCGGCTGGTGCTGGACGCCAGAGACTATGCAGCCCGGCTGGGGCTGGAGGCGAAAGAGACCTACACCACCTACGCCGATGTGGGCCGAGACACCCTGCTGCTGGTTCTGCAGGCCGCACCCAGGGACTGCATCTGCCCCTACACCTGGAAGTATCCGGTGGTGGGACGGATTCCCTATAAGGGATTCTTCGATGCCCAGGCCGCGCGCCGGGAGGAAGCCCGTTTTGCCGCGCGGGGCTTCGACACTTACCTTCGGCCTTCCGGCGCTTTCTCCACCCTGGGGTGGTTCAACGACCCGCTGCTGTCCACCGCGCTGACGCCGGATTCGGTGGAGCTCGCAGCGACAGTGTTTCATGAAATCGCCCACAACACGCTCTACGTTAAAAGCGCCACTCCGTTCAACGAGAGCTTCGCCCAGCTGGTCGGTTACCGATCGGCGGAGGCGTTCTTTAAGGAGAGGGGAGATTCGGCAGGAGCGACTCAGGCTGCCGACCGCTGGCATGACGAGATGGTCCTCGGTGACTACTACGCGGCCCTGGTCACCCGGCTGGACACCCTCTACGCCGCAAAACCCGACTCGGTTAAGCTGGAGCAGGGCAGGCGGGAGGCAGCGGCGTGGGCCCGCGCTGAGCTCGAGGGGCCCGTCGGACATCAGCTCCGAACTTTGCGAGTGGGGCGGCTATCCGACAGGCCGATCAACAACGCCCGCCTGATCGGGGCGCGGATCTATCGCACCAGGCTCGACCTGTTTGAGCGATGGTACCAGCAGCACGGCCAGGACATTCGCCGCAGCGTCAGCGCCCTGAAAGAGCTGATGGCCGGTGCAGAGGGTGACAGCGCGTACGCCCGTCTGGCGGGGGCGGTGGGAGAACATCGTTAACCGGGATCTCATATGAACCAGGAGCTCGTTGCCAACCGGCCCCGGCTGATTCAGGAGCTCTCCGAGTTTCTGGCCATTCCCAGTGTCAGCGCGCTGCCCGCCCACACGGCCGATTGCCGCCGGGCCGCCGAGTGGCTGAAGCATCACCTGACGGGGCTGGGGTGCCCTGTGGTACAAATCATCGAGGGGCCCGGGCACCCTGTGGTCTGGGCCGAAAGCCCCAAAGTACCGGGGAGGCCAACCCTCCTCATCTACGGACACTACGACGTACAGCCGCCGGATCCACTGGAGGAATGGCTGAGTCCGCCGTTCAGCCCCACCATCCGGGACGGGAAGCTTTTTGCCCGGGGCGCGTCGGATGACAAGGGGCAGGTGTACTGCTTGCTGAAGTCCTACCAGGCCGTGCTGGATGGCCAGGGTCGGCCGCCGCTGAATGTGCACTTCATCTTCGAAGGAGAGGAGGAGTGCGGCGGGAAAGTGATCTACGATTTGCTGCACCGGGAGCCCGAGCGGACCCGGGCCGATGCGGCCCTGGTGTGCGACATGTCATTCTACGCCCCGGGCCTGCCTGGGGTTTACACTGCCCTGCGTGGACTCTGCTACGCCGAAATTTCGGTCAGGACTCTGGAGCGGGACCTCCACTCCGGCACCTACGGCGGGGTGGCTCCAAATGCGATAGAGACCCTCGCGCGGATCCTGTGCCAGCTCAAGTCGGACTCCGGGGAGATCCGCATCCCCGGACTGTACGAGGCCGTGGTGCCCCCCACCGACAACGAGCTCGCCACCTGGAAGCGGCTGCCCTTCGACCGCCAGGACTTCTTGCGGGAAGAGGTTACCGGCAAGGCGCTCACCGGGCTCAAGGACCGCACCGTCTTCGAGCGGGTCTGGGCGCTGCCCACGTTCGAGATCCACGGGATTCGGGGTGGATTCGTCGGCGAAGGAGCCAAGACCGTCATTCCGGCCCAGGCCACGGCCAAGGTGAGCCTGCGATTGGTCCCGGGGCAGGACTTCGAAGAGGTTGGCCACGCGCTCGAGGGTGCGGTTCGCGCCGCGGCGCCCGACTGGGCCGAGGTCCGGGTGAACCTGCTGCACGGCGGTAACCCGGTGCAGGTCGACGTGAGCGCTCCGGCGTTCGATGTCATGGATCAGGCCTTCGAATCGGTGGTGGGGAGAAAGGCCGTGCCGGTCAGGGCGGGTGGCTCCATCCCGATCATCCCCGAACTGGGCCTCACCGGCGCGCCGGTCATCCTGACCGGCATTGGGCTGCCGGACGATGGGTTGCACTCGCCGAACGAGAAGCTGGATCTCTCGCAGTTGTGGAGCGGGATTGAAATCTTCGGCAGGTTTTTCGAGATGTTCGCCGGATCCGGAGCGGGAAGCGCTACTCCTCGTCCGGTGAGATCCGCTTGATCGGCCCGGAGTAGCGCGCCTCGGTCCGCGCGTGCAGCTCGTCGACCCCGATGAGTGCCCGGACCGACGCAATAACCCCGGCCACCACGTCGTCCGCCCAGTAGGGATCGGGCCGCTCGCCCGGTGGAAGTCGACCGGCGCAGCTCTCCAGGTAGCGAATAGCCGTCGTGATCCACTCGGTCTGGGCGGAGGCCACCACAGCCCAGGACCCGGTCGAGCGCAGCTCCAGCTCCTCCAACTCCTTTAAGTGAGGCTCGACGCCCTCGACCACCGGCTTTGACCGCAGGCGGTCGGCTACCAGCGACAACACCGTGCGGCGCTCGGTTTCCTGCGGCTCCGGCAGAGGGGCGAGGTAATGTCGCTGATCCGCCACCATCTCCGCCAAGCGGATACATACCGCCCTGATAGGAGGCATCAGGGAACGGGGCGCCTCCCGGGACCAGCTGTCTGCGGCCCGGAGAATCTCCCGGATTCGCTGCTCAGCCTGGTCATCCGGGGAGGGCCGGCGCGTCGAATCAGACATGTTAGGGAGAAAAGCTGATTGGTGCCCCAAAGGCAACCGGGGCGGCCGGGCTATATCAGTGACGATGAAGGCTCGACTGGGACGGCATCAAAGGCCTGGCCAAATCCTTCCACCACGGCCTGGCGGGCCTCACTCCAGAGGACACGATCGGTCCGTCCGAGCTCCATGGCAACGCTTGTCATGACGACATCGTGGATTCCACAGGGAACAATCAGGTCGAAGTAGGACAGGTCGGTATTGATGTTCAAGGCAAAACCATGGTAGGTCACCCACTGCTTCACGTGGATGCCGATGCTCGCGATCTTGCGCCCTCTGGTCCAAACCCCGGTCAGGCCAGGGTTGCGTTCCGCGGGAATGTTCAGGGCGTCAAGCCCCCGAATCAGTGCCTCCTCCAGAGTGCGGAGATACCAGTGCAGGTCTTCCCGGTGCTGCCGTAGGTCGAGAATGGGATAGCCGACCAGCTGTCCCGGACCATGGAAGGTGGCATCTCCGCCTCGCTCGACCTCGTACTGCTGCACTCCACGCCGATTCAGCTCGGTCGCACTGAGCGGCAGGCTTTGGGGCTGGGTTCCGCGACCCAGCGTAACCACCGGCTCGTGCTCGACGAGGAGCAGCAGATCCTCTTCCAGTTCCCCGGTAACCCGCTGCCGCGCCAGGCTTCGCTGCAGCTCCAGCACCTCGGCATAGGGCCGGGACCCCAGCTCCTGCACCACCAACCGGCGACTCATGAGCCGATCGCCAGACGCCTGGCCCGATGCGCGAGGAGGGCAGCGATCAGACTGCTGATGAGTATCAGGCCGAGCAAGCCGAGGCGGCCGAGCAGCTGGTGCACCGGGATGCAAACCAGCATCAGCAGGACGGTAGCGAAGGAGCAAACGATCGACAGGGCGCCTCGCCGGTAGACCGATCCGACCGGCGCCAGCAGTCGCCAGGCAGAGAACGCGGCCGCGAAGAGTCCGACGAGCGTTCCGACCACCAGCAGGTAGAACGAAGCATTCAGCTGGGGGGCCTGGCTGCCGGATCGCAGTGAGTCCACGCCGAGAACGATCCCGCTGATGATCGCCAGTCCAATCAACGCGCCGGCCCCCACCCCGCTCACGACGAATGCGAAAGGACCGCTCACCAACCCCTCGGAGTTCAGTCTAGATGTGGAGCACCCGCCCCATCGAGTCGAGAGCCGCTTCGGCAATCGCTTCGGACAGGGTGGGGTGCGCGTGAATGGCCAGATCCACTTCCTCG
>DATKJJ010000220.1:0-2266 GCA_035543695.1 Gemmatimonadales bacterium
AAGCACTTCGATTCAGCTGGAAACGCCGCCTCCGGGCAGCAGGACCGGTGATCCCGATCACACCTCGGGGCCGGGGCGGCAGAGCCGCCCTTCCCCCCTTCTCCCCCACGACTCATAATCCAGAGTAGCCTCAGGAATCCCACTGGTCCCGATCTTCACCCGCTGCGCCGCATCGAACAGGAGCTGTGTGTGCCCCAGGCATTCTCGTGTCGCCGTCCCGGACTGTCCGCCCTCCTTCCCCTGCTCCTGTCCGCACTGGTCGGCTGTAACGATGAGAGCGATGGCGGCAGCGTCCAGCCGCCCAACCCTGTCGCCACCGTAACGGTCACCGGTCCGGTCACGGCGGTGCAGGTCGGCCAGACGCTCCAGCTCACGGCAACGGCAAAGGATGCGGGCGGCGCCACCCTCTCCGGCGCCACCTTTACCTGGAGCTCCGCCGATCAGAACATCGCCACGGTGGCCCCGGACGGGCTGGTGACCGCTGTGGCCGAAGGGCAGACCCAGATCAGCGCGACCAGCGAGGGAATCACCGGAAGCCTCCCCATCACCGTCACGGCGACAACTCCGCCGCCTCCTCCTGGCTCGGACACGCCGGCGCTGGAACAGATCGTCAGCGGACTCAAGTTCCCCACCGGCATCGTCTCGCCACCGGGCGACACTCGCCTGTTCGTGCTCCTCAAGGCGGGGCCCATCCGGATCATCAAGGACGGCGTGCTGCTTCCCACTCCGTTTCTCGAGCTCACCTCGAAAGTCTCCAGCACTGCCGGGGAGCAGGGGCTGCTCGGCCTCGCCTTCGCGCCCGACTACGCGACGAGCGGGCGCTTCTTCGTGCATTACAACGACAATTTCAACACCAACCGGGTCTCCTCCTTCAGGGTCGCGGCCGACCCCGATCAGGCCAATCCCGCCAGCGAAGCCCAAGTGCTGGCGTTTCCCCAGCCCGGCGTAGCCCACAATGGGGGCCAGCTGGTCTTCGGTCCCGACGGCATGCTGTACGTCGGCCTGGGCGATGGGGATGACGCCGACCAGGGGCGAGGACAATCGTTGACCGACCCATTCGCCAACATCATGAGGATCGACGTCAGCACCCAGCCGTACACGGTGCCGGCCGACAATCCCTTCGTCAGCAGGACTGATGCGCGTCCCGAGATCTGGAGCTACGGCTTCCGCAATCCCTGGCGCTTCAGCTTCGACCGCGCCACCGGGGACCTCTACATCGGCGATGTGGGCGAGGGCACCTGGGAAGAAGTGGACTATGCTGCCGCCTCGAATAGCGCCGGGCGAGGAGTGAACTTTGGCTGGGATGAGATGGAAGGACTGCACTGCTTCAAGCACCGGGACTGCGATCAGACCGGACTCACCCTGCCGGTGGTCGAGTTCAGCCACGATGAGGGATGTGCCGTGGTCAGCGGCTACGTCTACCGAGGTACCGCAATGCCGTCACTCCAGGGCACCTACTTCTACGCCGACTACTGTGTGGGATGGGTGCGGAGTTTCCGGATCCAGGGGGGCGTCCCCACCGAGCAGAAGGAGTGGCCCGAGCTCAAACCCGGTGGCCAGATCACCAGCTTCGGCGAAGACTCCGCCGGCGAGCTCTACATCGCGACGCAGCAGGGTGGGATCTACAAGATCATCAACCAGGGCTCGTGAACGAGGCCCGGATCGCTCCTAGCCTGATCGACACTCCCTCGTCTGGGGCCAGCTACAAGAGTTTGGCTCAACAGCACACCCGTCGAGTACGTTGCAAGCGAACTCAATAGGTGTGCTGTTGACTAGTTTCTGAAGATTCTGGAACGAGAGGGGGAGCTGTTTTGGGCCGCGGAGCGATCCATCCTGTTATCCGCGTTCATCCGCGTCTAGAAATTTTCATCCCACCCGAACTATTCTACCCACCGACGGCACACCGTTGCGGTTGAGCAGAAACAACAGGTAGTACCCCGGAGGCGCGAGTTTCCCGGTCGCCGGCGTGGTGACCCGGACGCTCGTCGCCGTACGGGTGAATTTGAGCGTGTTGGCCCGCTGGCTTGCGTCGAATGCGTGGGTCACCGCGCCCAGCCGGATCCAGCGCACGCCGGTGATCTGCCCGGCATACGGCGTGGTCACGGTGAAGATTTCTGTGTAGCCCAGCGACGTCTTCGAGACGCTGGTGACGGTCGGCCGGGCTCCTCGGAACAGATAGGGCGGCCGGAAAATCTCATGGTTCGTCTGCCGGGGATATTCCCCGCCGGTTGCCGGATCGTTGGCATCGCCGCCGGCGCCGTGCAGC
>DATKJJ010000221.1:0-5055 GCA_035543695.1 Gemmatimonadales bacterium
GGAGCTCGCGGGGGAACTCAGTCGCCCTCATCCCGATCTGGCCATCCTCCAGCAGCATGAGACGACCACGATCCGGCTCGATCCCGCTGCAGTGGAGAGGATCTTGGATCCGGAGCCGCACCTGAGATTTGCGCCCCGGAATGCCGCCATCGCGCCTGAGCCCAGTGCGCCGCGGAAGCGGAGCCGCAGCAAACCGGAAATTCGGCCGGCCGACCCTGCGATCTCCTGTTGCACGCGCTGTAGCGCCTCTTTGCCGTCTGGTCGAGCCGTCAAATTCTGTCCCCAGTGCGGACAGAATCTGGCTGTCCGGCACTGCCCCGAGTGCGACACCGAGCTCGAGGTCACCTGGAAGCACTGCATCAACTGCGGAGTCTCGGTACTGCCTATCCGAAGGACTGGCTCCGATCGCTGAGCTTTGCGGCGACCGGCCAGCCGGGCATATTTCAACCCTCCACACTCCACCCGCCGGGGTACCTCACGTGAGCGACAGCGCTGACATCGTATTTCTCTCCGGCGTCCGAACCGGCTTCGGCAGCTTCGGCGGGTCTCTCAAGGATTTCTCAGCCACTGATCTGGGGACTCACGCGGCACAGGCTGCCATTCAGCGGAGTGGTGTGGAACCGGGGGCCATCGATCACGTCGTCTTTGGCAACGTGCTCCAGACCTCAGCCGATGCGATCTATCTGGCCCGCCACGTGGGGCTACGCTCGGGTCTCCCGATCGAGACCCCGGCGGTAACGGTGAATCGACTCTGCGGATCCGGCTTCGAAGCCGTTATCCAGGCGGCTCAACAGATTCTGGTGGGAGAGTCGCGGATGGTGTTGGCCGGGGGAACCGAGTCGATGAGCCAGGCACCGCATGTAGTCCGCGGCGCCCGCTGGGGACTGCGGCTCGGACCGGCAGCTCCGCTGGAGGATACGCTCTGGGAGGCTTTGAGAGACCCTGCCTGCGGATTGTCGATGGCCGAAACAGCGGAGAACTTGGCGCAACGCTATCGGATCACCCGGCAGGCAGTCGACTGCTACGCCGCACGGAGCCAGGCTTGCGCCGCGGAGAGCTGGAAGGCCGGGGCCTTCGCCGATGAGGTCATTCCTGTTCCCATTCCCAACCGGAAGACCAAGCAGAGCGAGCCCTGGGCAGCAGACGAGCACATCCGTCCCGGCACCACTCCTGAGGCACTGGCGAAACTTTCGCCCTACTTCAAGAAGGATGGCGTGGTGACCGCCGGTAACGCGTCCGGCATCTGCGACGGTGCGGCAGCGCTGGTTGTAGCCAGCGGCCGCGAGGCGGCCCAGCGGGGTCTTCGTCCGCTGGGACGGCTGGTGGCATGGGCCACCGCCGGGGTGGAGCCGAGCATCATGGGCATCGGGCCTGCTCCGGCCTCACGCAAGGCTCTATCCCGCGCCGGCCTCAAGCTGGACGACATGGATCTGATCGAGGTGAATGAGGCGTTCTCGGCCCAGTACCTTGCGGTCGAGCAGGAGTTGGGGCTCGATCGGGAGCGCACCAATGTGGACGGCGGCGCGATCGCGATCGGCCACCCCCTGGGCGCGAGTGGGGCCCGCATCACGCTCCATCTCCTGCATGCGTTGCGCCGTCGCGGTGGGCGTTATGGCCTCGGGAGCGCCTGCATCGGTGGCGGCCAAGGGGCCGCCGTGGTAGTCGAGGCCTTCTCCGGGTAACGGCATATGGACTTTCTGCTTCCTGCAGTATCGATCGCGGTTGTCTATTCGTTCATGAGCTTGCGGGTTCTCCGTCAATACGAGCGAGGAGTCTCCTTCTTCCTCGGAAAGTTCTGGGGAACCAAGGGCCCGGGACTGATTTTTCTCCCAGCCGGGTTCGCCAGTCAGAAGCGGGTTTCGCTGAGAATTGCCGCGGTGGACATCCCACCGCAGGACGTAATCACTCGAGATAACGTCTCGGTCAAGGTGAATGCCGTCCTCTACATGCGAGTGAGCGATCCGGCCAAAGCAGTGCTCGAGATCGAGGACTACCATTACGCCACCAGTCAGCTGGCGCAGACCACGTTGCGATCGGTGCTGGGTGAGGTCGAATTGGACGAGCTGCTTTCCGATCGGGAGAAGATCAACGCCGTCCTGAAGAAGATCATCGACGAGCGCACCGAGGCCTGGGGCATCGAGGTCTCCGCCGTCGAGGTGAAGGACGTCGACTTGCCCGATCAGATGAAGCGCGCCATGGCCCGTCAGGCCGAAGCCGAGCGCGAACGGCGCGCGAAAGTCATCAATGCCCAAGGTGAGCTTCAGGCGTCCGAAACTCTGGCCCAGGCGGCCCGGCAGCTGGCCACCGAGCCGACTGCGCTCCAACTGCGCTACTTGCAGACTGTTACCGAGATCGCTGCCGAAAACAACTCCACCACCATCTTTCCCATTCCGATGGAGCTGTTCCGTCCTTTCCTGACCGCTGCCGCATCGAGCGCTCCCCCGCCCGCAAGTGCGGCCGAGACCCCCGGGAAGGCCCTTCCGGCCTCGGACATCTCCTCTCTCATGTCCCAGCTCCGAATCCAAGCGGCACGGACACCTCCGTCCGAGTAGCGATGACTGAGGGTCCCCTGAGCCCTGCCCCCGCGCGGATTGACCGTGCGGCACTCGAGCGGATCATCCGGCGCGCCGCCGAGCTCCAAACCGCAGAGCGGGAGGTGGGCGAGACGCTCACCTCCGACGAACTGATCTCGCTGGGACGGGAAGTCGGCATCCCGGTCCGCTACCTTCAGCAGGCGCTGCTAGAGGAGCGTTCCCCATTGGGCACGCCGAGAGCTCCGGGGTTGATGGACCGGATTGCCGGGCCCCACCAGGCAACGGCTCAGCGAGTGGTACCGATGGATGCCAACCAGGCCGAAGTGGCCCTCCTCCGTTGGATGGAGCGGAACGAGCTGCTCTGTGTTCAGCGGCAACAGCGGGGCCGGATAAGCTGGGAGCCGCTCAGCGGATTTCAGGCGGCCGTCCGCCGTTCCGCCGCGGCACTGGGCGCCGGCAAGCAGCCGTTCATGCTGTCCCGCGCCGCCACCGTTTCGGCCACCATCCTTGCCCTCGAATCGGGCTACTCCCATGTCACCCTGCTGGCCGATGCCCGCAAAGTGAGAAACGAGTATCTGGCCAGCGGGACCGCGTTGGCCGGCACAGGCGCGGCTGCCACCGGCGCAATGGTAGCGCTCGGCGCGCTGTTGCCGGTGGCCATCCTGCCCCTGCCGATAGCCATGGCCGTGGGCTACACGGTTCTTCGGCGATACGGCCCGGCCATTGCCCGCATGCAACTGGGGCTCGAGCGAGCTCTCGACTCGCTCGAGAGCAGCGGAGGTGTACCGGTCAAGGCCAACGATCGTTCGGGACTCATGGGTCTGCTGACCGACGAGCTGAGAAAAGCCCTCAAGTCGTAATCAAGGACTCTGGATGAGCCAGATCAAAAAGGTGGGCGTGCTAGGCTGCGGGCTCATGGGCAGCGGTATCGCCCAGGCGTGCGCGAGCGCCGGATTCACCACCGTCGCGCGCGACGTGGACGCTCCGCTCTTGGAAAGAGGTCGATCCGGCATTCAGAAATCGATGGGCAAACTGGTGGAGAAGGGCAAGCTGCTTGCGGCAAACCGTGACGCCGCCTCGGCCCGGCTCTCCTTCACCACCGAAATGGCCGATCTGAAAGACTGTGACCTCGTGATCGAAGCGGTCACTGAAGACCTGGCCCTCAAGAATGAGCTCTGGCGCGAGCTCGATCGACTCTGTCCCCCCGCCACCATCTTCGCCTCGAACACATCCAGCCTGACCATTGCGGCCATGGCGGCGGCCACTCAGCGGCCTGACCGGTTCGTCGGTCTCCACTTCTTCAACCCGGTGCCATTGATGCCCCTGGTGGAAGTGGTGAGAACGGTCACCACGAGCCCGGAGACGTTCGATCGGGCGTTCCATTTCGCCCGAGCCCTGGGTAAGGAGCCGATTGCCGCCACCGACAATCCCGGCTTTATCGTCAATCTCCTGCTGGTTCCCTTCCTTCTGGATGCCGCTCGCGCTTTGGAGCGGGGGGTCGCCTCCACGGCCGATCTCGACCGGGGCATGCAGCTTGGCTGCGGGCACCCCATGGGTCCACTTGCCCTCATGGACTACATCGGTCTCGACACGGTCGTCCGAATCGCCGAGATCATGTTCGACGCCTACCGGGAGCCGCGCTATGCCGCGCCTCCACTGTTGCAGCGAATGGTGGTTGCCGGCTTTCAAGGCCGCAAAAACGGCCGGGGGTTTTATGATTATTCGGTCGATCCCCCGGTGCCGGTTGACCTTGGATTGGGGAAAGCGTGAACAGTCAACGGTGAATAGTGAACGGGGCCCCGCCCGTCACCACCTGTTTACTGTTCACCCTTTACCGTTCACGCTTCGGAGAAAACATGCTCGGCTACGACTGGCCCCGCCTCCACGCGGCCCTGAACGACCTTCCCACGGCCCTGCTGCTCACCACTCTTCTGTTCGATGTGGTTGCCGCAGCTACCAAGCGTGAAGGGTTTCGCCTGGTGAGCTTCTGGACCCTGATGGTTGGGGCAATCGGGGGAGCGGCGGCCGTTATCTCCGGCCTGCAGGCCGAGGAGCACATCGCCCACGGCGAGGCGGTGCATGAAGTCATGGAGACCCATGAGAAGTTTGCCCTGATCACGCTCGGAGTGTTTGCCGTGCTGGCGCTCTGGCGCATCGTACGGGAGCGGAAGATGGGCTCAGGGGAGCGCTCCATCGTTTTGGTGCTCACCCTGATCGGCGTGGGGATCCTCTTCGTGACGGCGAACTACGGCGGCAGGCTGGTATTCGAGCATGCGGCTGCCATTCCGACCCCGGTGCTTCAGGAAGAGCTGCACGAGCGAAGCGAGGGCCACCACCACCACGACGGCAAGGAGGAAACACCAGCCCCATCCGCCAGCTCCGTTGACTCCCAAGCTCCATCCCACGTGGACCCGCCGGGCACTCCGCCTCACACCCACTCGCATCCGCCCGGCACCCCGCCGCACCAGGAATAGGTGCGCGGTTCGATTACATCGCTGGCCCTGATTTTCGGGGCCGCGTG
>DATKJJ010000222.1:0-2968 GCA_035543695.1 Gemmatimonadales bacterium
GATTCAAGAGCAGTCGGGTAAGCACCGTGTCCAGCACGAGAATCAGCACGGAGCTGGCGACCACCGCCGTGGTGGTGGATTTGCCCACTCCCTCCGCGCCCTGCTGGGTATTGAAACCCATGTAGCAGGAGATCACCGTAATGGAGCCGGCAAAGAAGAAGGCTTTGATTACCGAGTACCAGGCATCCCAGGGCCGCCAGTAATACTGGGCTCCATAAATGAAGTCCGCGTCGGTCACCGGCAGAACCGCTTTCACCGAGATCCAGCCGGACACCACCCCGGAGAGGTTCGCCAGAATGGTGAGGGCGGGTATCATCAGGAGGCCGGCCAGCACCCGAGGGATCACCAGATGCGACGCGGGCGAACGGCCCAGGCTCTCCAGGGCATCGATCTGTTCGGTCACCCGCATGGTGCCCAGCTCGGCCGCATATCGGGCCCCGATCCGGCCGGCCAGGATCAGCGCAGTCAGCACCGGACCCAGCTCCAGGATGATGGACGAGACCACCAGCGTGCCGACCACATAGTACGGAATAGCGCCGGTAAACTGGTAGCCGGTCTGCAGCGCGGTCACCGCGCCGGCAAACGCCGAGATCAGCAGGACGATGAACAGACTTCCAGCGCCGATGTTCCAGGCCTCGATCATCATTCTGGGCCACCAGATTCGGACCTCGCTGAGGCCGCGAATGGCTTCCACCACGAAATAGGTCAACCGCCCCACGTGGGATGCGCCATCCAGTACCAGCCGGCCGATCAGGGCCAAGGGATTCATGGGGACCAAAGCTAATTCCGTTCAGGTTGCGCCGTTAGGCGAGCACTACCTGCAGCTTCACGCCCGCGCGTTCCGCCGGAGTTTGCTGCGCTGGTTCGGCCGCAACGGCCGCGACCTTCCCTGGCGGCGCACCCGCGATCCGTATCACATCATGGTCTCGGAGTTCATGCTGCAGCAGACCCAGGTCGTGCGGGTGGAGGGGTACTACCACCGCTTTTTGACACGCTATCCCACCCTGGAAGATCTGGCGTCAGCCTCACCGGCCATGGTGCGGGAGAGCTGGGAGGGGTTGGGCTACTATCGGCGAGCAGTCAACCTGCACCGGCTGGCGCAGGAAGTGGTCCAGAATAGAGCAGGCGTCATTCCCTCGGAAGCCGAGGAGCTGCGCCGGCTACCGGGGATCGGTCGGTACACCGCCGCGGCAGTCGCCAGCTTTGCCTTCGAGCGCGAGGTCACCCCTATCGATACCAACGTGGGCCGGGTGCTCCGCCGGGTGTTCCATTCCCGAGCCAGACCCAGGGCTTTGGCTCGACGGCTCGAACGGTCGGCGGAAATGCTCTTGCCCAGAGGCGGCAGGAAAGCCTGGATGTTCAATCAGGCAATCATGGAGCTGGGTGCGCTGGTCTGTACCGCACGGGTGCCCCACTGCGGGATCTGTCCGGTGCGGGCTATGTGTCAGACGGCTGTCCGGGAAACAGCGAGGACTACCTCAGCATCGCCCCGGCAAAGAGCGCAACCAGGCCGAACGTCCCCGCAATCGAGGCGACAATCCGCTGGCGGGCCCGCAGTTCGTCGAAGTAGCGGGCCGCTTCACCGGTAGGATCCAACCGTCCCAGCCGGGTAGCAGTGGGTAAGGCAATGAGCAGAGTAATCAGGGCGGCGATCACCCCAGCCCCCTGCATCAAGACCAGCCAGAGGCTGAATCCGGCTATCTCACCGCCACTGATGTGGAAGGTGAGGATGATCCCCGAGAGTACCGTGAGCAGAGAGCCGGGTGCTATGGCCACCTTGGTCAGCTTCGACTGGGCTCGAACGACCGCGCCGAGTCCGTTGCGCTCCTCCTGCCTGGCAGCGACGCCGACCACCATCGAGGCAATGGCCCCGCCCAGCCACATGGTGAAGCCCAGCAGGTGAAGAAAGAGCCAGGCGCGACTCACGAAGGAGTCGCCGAAAGGATAGCTCCGTCAATCGGCTGGCGGCCGGAGAACCCGGTATCGATCTCGTGCCAGTGGCTGATCCGGTCCTCACCCAATCGCCAGCAGAGGAAAATGGGGCGATCGTCCCGCAGGGAATAGAAATCCACCAGCCCGCCCTCAAAGCCCTTGAAGACGCAGCCGATGGCCTCGAGCTCCTGCAGATACTGGTTGATGCGATTGGCGTGACGGGTGACTTCTTCCCGGGCTGCGACCAGCTCCTGGGTCTCGCCCCAGTCCGCGCGAGCCCCGCCGGTCAGGACCTCGAACCGGCCCACCGCCGCGCGCCACGCCGGGTACTCCACCGTGAGATCCGCGACCACCCGACGGACCAGCGGCAGGGTGCGTTCGGCTTCTTGCAGGGTAAACAGCTTGAATTCAGACATTCCCGCTCCGTCGCGCTACCCCCATACGATCTTCACGGCCGGTATCTGTTCCGGGTGACTGATGAACCCTACCACCCGGCCGGCTTCGTCCACAACGGTGATGGTCGGCCTGAGGTGAGACTCGGCTGGATCGAGGTCCATCCGGACCTCGAACCCGTCGAGCTCCCGGTCCGGCCGCACCACCGGCGAGTTGGTCCGCATCAAGGAATCGGCCCGGGTATGCCAGGGGTGTTTGCCCTCGGCCAGGCAACGGGTAACCAGATCGCGATCGCTGAGGGTCCCCAGGAAGCGGCGGGTCCGATGGTCGTCCACCACCGGCACCACGGAGATGTTCCGGGTCTTCAGCATGATGGCGACTTCACTCGCCATCGCGCCGGCCACCGCTACATGCGGATCTGCAACCATCACTTCAGCGGCTTTCATGGGCTCAATTTGACCGCAATGGGAAAGGGGTCAAGAGTCGGCGCCCCAGCGTTCCAGGGCTTCGCGGGTGGCACGGCGGCCTTCATGAGCATACTCGCGCACCCGATCCACCCGGAATGTGGTGTGTCGTTCCACCTGGGGCCTCACGTACACCAGCGGTGGGCGCCGGAGTCTGCCCGCCACAGGGCTAACTGGCT
>DATKJJ010000223.1:0-2313 GCA_035543695.1 Gemmatimonadales bacterium
TCAGCGGCTGCAGCGTCTTCCCGGCTATCCGCTAGCCGAAATTCCCACCATCAAGCGCCGGCTCATTGAGGCCGGGGTAGACGTGATCGATCTGGGCGCAGGCGACAATGACACGCCTCCGCCCGAGGTCGCCGTGGATACCATGACGCAAGCTCTCCGAAACCCCATGCTGAGCAAGTACGGGTTTCAGCAGGGCCTCCCGGAGTTCCGCCAGGCAGCCTCCCGCTGGATCGAGCGTCGGTTTGGTCAGCGGTTCGACCCGTTCACGGAGACCCTCCCTCTTATCGGCTCCAAAGAAGGGCTGTCGCACCTACCGCTGGCGGTGATCAATCCGGGTGATGTGGCGATCGTGCCCGAACCGGGGTATCAGGCGTATCTCGGCGGCGCACTCCTCTCCGGCGCCGAGCCGTACATCGCCCCACTGCGGCCGGACAACGAGTTCCTGCTGGAGCTGGATCAGCTCCCCGGAGACACGCTGCGGCGAGCGAAAATCGTCTTCGTCAATTATCCCAATAACCCGACAGCAGCCATCGCACCCGTGGAGTATCTCGAGCGAACCGTTGCCGCCTGCCGCCGCCATGGGATCCTGCTGGCGTACGACAACGCCTACTGTGAGCTGACCTTCGACGGCTACCGCGCGCCGAGCATCTTCGAAATCGCCGGTGCCCGCGATGTTGCCATCGAGTTCTTCTCGCTCTCCAAGAGCTATTCGATGACCGGATGGCGGGTGGGATTTGCCGCCGGGCGAGCCGAGCTGATCGGCGCGCTGACCCGGGTGAAATCGTATGTGGATACCGGGCCTTTCCTGGCAGTGCAGAAAGCTGGAGCCGCGGCCCTGGAGCGCAGCGAGGAATTGGTGGCACCAATCCGTACCGAGCTGCAGAGACGCCGGGACGCTGCGGTAGTGGCGTTGACGCAGGCCGGCTTCACGGTCGAGCCGCCCAAGGCCGCCATGTATCTCTGGGTGCCTCTCCCCGCGGGTACCAGCTCCGCTTCCTTTGCCAAGGGGGCATTGGAGCAGAATGGAGTGGTGGTATTGCCGGGCAGCGCCTTTGGGCCTGCCGGTGAAGGTTTCTTTCGGATCGCGCTGACAGTCGGAGCCGATCGGCTCGAGGCCGCGGCCGTCCGGTTGGGCAAGGCGTTGAGAGAGCTCCGTCGAGGGCCGGTTGCAACCTCCGTTTGATGTCCGGCTTCCCCAACGCAGGCGCTGGCCCTGGATTGCCATCGGGGCCAGCGTGCTGGTGCACAGCCTTTTCCTTTTCACCTCGGTAAGCGGTCGCCGTCCTACCTTCCTCAGGTTGCCGCAACAGTTGATCGTGCTCTCGCCGCCCTCCGAAGGCCGCGAAGACGTCCCGATGCGCTATCAGCCGCCGGAGGCTCAAGCGAACCGGAGGGGCCGTACACCGGCGGAAGGCGAGCGGGCCCGGGGCAATCGCCTGTCGCGACCGGTGCTGCCGACTCCTCCTCGCAAGGCGGTTGCCGCATTGCCTGAGAAACCGCCTGAACGGCCCGCGGCAGATACCGGCAGTGCGCCACGGACGCAACCTGCGCCACGTCAGCCGCGAGCGGACGCGCTGGGCCGCATAGCTCCCGGCCTGGCGCAGGGCAGACTGTGGGTACGTCCGCTGCCGCTTCCGCCCAAAGAGCTGGCCCAGCGGCTGACCCGAAGCCGGGCGGAGCTGGTCGACAGTGCCGTCACCAGCATCGTCCAGGCGTATCTCGACTCGATCGCCAACGATCCGGCCAGCCGCAATCAGGGAATGCCGAGCTGGACGACTCAGATAGCGGGAAAGAAGTTCGGACTGGACGGAAAGAACATCTACATTGCCGGTCTCAAGATTCCGGCCGCGGTGCTGGCGCTGCTCCCGATTCCGGCTGGCAACATCGACCAGAACCGAGCCTACAATCACCTGATGGATTTGCGCGGCGATCTGATGTATGCGGCGCAGCGGGCCCAGACCATGGAAGAGTTCAAGACCATGATACGGGAGATGCGCGAACGAAAGGAGCGGGAGCGGGAGTTCCAGAAGAATCAGCGCACCGCGCCTCCGCCGAAGGAGCCGCTTACTCCCTAAAAAACGTGAGCGGGGCTAGGACGGTCGTAAGCGGTGAGCGGGAGTTCCGGGTTCACATAACCTCCCGCTTACCGCTCACGTTTGTCCTAGTCCCGCTCACGTTTTTTCCTCTCCCCCATCCAGCCCCAGCAAGTCCGCCAACGCCCGGTCCACCACTTCGGCGGCTTCACCTTCGATGATCTTCTTCAGAATATCCGCGGTCTCGAGTGGAAGACTCTCGGGATGCACCCGGTCACGC